>JAZDOX010000073.1:0-3411 GCA_043798215.1 Candidatus Omnitrophota bacterium
GAGAGATTGCGAATTCGTAACTTTTGACGGAATCAGGCTTCCTTTTAAGAATGATTCTTTCGATATGATATTCTCTAATCAAGTTCTGGAACATGTGATAAATCCAAAAGCATTACTTGTGGAAGTGGGAAGAGTTCTTAAGCCAGGGGGATATTTTACGGGTTCTATTTCTCATTTAGAAACCTATCATTCTTACAGCCTATGGAATTACACGCCTTATGGGTTTAAAATTTTAATTGGTGATTCGGGAATGAAATTGAAAGAATTAAGGCCAGGTATAGATGCTCTAACATTGATGTTAAGGCGAGGGTTTAAAGATAATAAATTCTTTAATCGTTATTGGATAAGTGAGTCACCTTTTAATAGATTAATCGGTTTTATAAGTTTTATTAAACGGAAGAAAAATAGAGAGATTAATTTGCTGAAATTATTGTTTTGTGGGCAGTTTATGTTTCTTGTTCAAAAGAACAACAGAGATTCTTAATGGGGTTATAAAAGATTATGGTAATCGTTCCATTTATTGCAGTTTTAATAATTACTTCCCTTATTAGAAAAATTGCGCTTGCCATCGGTATTGTTGATGACGCAGGCGGGGATCCGCTGAAGATACACAAGCAGCCGGTGGCGTTGCTCGGGGGTTTAGCTATCGTGACAGCGGTAGTAATAGGCCTGGTTGTTGTCCGTTGTTCGTCGTTCGTCGGTTGGATATCGTATACCGTATATTGGAATGAACTTATTGGAATAATAGTAGGCGGCTTAATGATATTTGGTATAGGGTTATGGGATGATATCAGGAAAATAAGCCCTTTTGTAAGGTTTTTAACGCATGTCTTAGCCGGCGTTGTTATTCTAATGGCTGGGTTGCGGATGAACTTCATTCCTATCTGGTGGATTTTTGTTCCGTTTACGATAATTTATGTAGCAGGTGCGATAAACGCGTTTAATGTTACGGATGGAATGGATGGCTTATGCGCGGGGATTTCGCTTATTTCTTGTGTGGGCTATTTTTTCCTCGGCCTGAAAAGCGGTAACGTGCTTTTGTGTGCGCTTGCCGGGATTTTGTTTATGTCGTTACTAGGTTTTTTGCCTTTTAATTTTCATCCTGCGAAGATATTTTTGGGAGACGCAGGAAGTGGGTTTTTAGGGTTTATACTCGGCACGATGGCGGTTATGGCGACATCTAAGCCATACGACATAGTGAATTTTATCGCGGCTATATTGGTTATAGGTGTACCGGTATTTGATATGGCTTTCGCTATTTTAAGGCGTTTTATTCGGCGCAGATCGCTTTTCACCGGAGACAGGGGACATCTGTATGATCTATTACTTAAAAAAGGGTGGAGCCAGCCGAAAGTGTGGGTTGTTATTTGCGGGATCCAATCGGTCCTTGTAGGCGTTGCGTTGGTGCTTACATATCGTATACCGTAGAAAGGTAGGGTCTATGAAAAACTTTCTCGAAAGGGGTAGATATAAAATATTTGATACTGGTAATGACAAGCCGGCGATTGCCGGAGGAATTCCAATGTTTAGGCAGATGCTTAATATAATCCGGCCGACGCTGTTTGATTCGGCAGAGATGATAGCCGAGCTCAGAGAGATATTCTCTTCGGGGAATGTCACGACTTCTAAATATGTGAGATTATTCGAACAGGAATGCGCGCGATATTTGGGCGTGAAAGAGGCGGTTGTTGTTTCGAGTGCCACCAGCGGGCTTATGCTCGCTGTAAAGGCGCTTGGCTTAAAGGGTGAGGTAATTGTGCCGAGCTTTACGTTTACGGCGACGGTGCACTCACTTATTTGGAACGGCTTGACGCCGGTCTTCGTCGACTGCGAGGAAGGCACATATAATATTGATGTAAGCCAGGTCGAGAGTAAAATAACGCCAAAGACATCGGCGATCATGCCTGTGTGTATATTCGGTAATCCGCCGCGGATCAAAGAACTTATGGATCTGGCACAGAAACATAGCCTGAAGCTTATTTTTGACAGCGCCCAGGCGTTTGGGGCTGAATACGCAGGCGTTAGTGTTGGCGGATTTGGCGATTGCGAAGTTTTTAGTTTAAGCCCGACGAAGGTTTTAACCGCGATAGAAGGTGGATTGATCACGACGAACAATATTGAATTGGCGCAGTATTTGCGCAGGTTAAGGGATTACGGAAAGCGCGGAGAGGATTTTGAATGCGTGGGCTTGAGTGCGCGGATGAGCGAATTGCATGCGCTGGTCGGCCTTAAAAATTTAAAGAATGTGGAGAAGTGCCTGAAAACAAGGCGTGATTTGATCGCGTCCTATCAGAGGCTGTTAAAGGATATCGACGGAATAAGTTTTCAGGAAATTCATCGGGGGAATAAGTCCTCGGGAAATTATATGGTTATATTTATCGATGAGCAATGGTTTGGGATGTCGCGGGATAAGCTATACGAGGCGCTTAAAGCGGAAAATATAGAAACGAAGAAATATTTCTATCCCGCGGTCCATCTGCAGGAGGCCTACCGCGCGTTTAGGCAAAGTTATGAGGGGAAACTGCCGGTTACCGAAAAAGCATCTGGAATTGGATTGGCGCTTCCGCTATATGGGCATATGGAGCCGGTTACTGTAGAAAAGGTGTGTGAAGCTATTATACGCATACATAAATTTGTCAACGAAAAGAGAGATAGGGTTGAGAAAATTAGCGTATTTCGCAGAGGCTGGCAGGAGAATCTTGTCTTGGCAGGCGATGCTGCTATTATCCTTTTTTCCTACGTTGCCGCTTACTTCATAAGATTTGACGGCAGGCCGCAGGCGCAGTATATGGATATGATGGTTAGGACGCTGCCTTGGGTTGTGATCGTCCGCATGGCCGCGCTATTCTATTTTAAGCTTGCTACAAGCATGTGGCAATACGCGAGCACCAAGGACATTATCCAGATAATAAAAGCGGTTACAATAAGCTCGGTTTTTATCGCCGCGATAACTATGGTGATTCAGATATGGCCGCCGCGTGCCATTTTTATCATCGATTGGCTTATTTTAATTGTTAGTTTGAGCGGGACGCGGTTTGCGATTCGCCTTACGCGGCCTATTAGAGCGCGGCAGAAAAACGGAATTGGCCGGTGCAAAAAAGTGCTTATTGTGGGAGCTGGCGACGCCGGCGAGATGATTGCCCGGGAGATGGTATATAGGTATAGCCCTAATTATGAAGTGGTGGGATTAATAGACGATGATCCTAGAAAACATAAGAAGCAAATTCACGGGGTGCCGGTCTTGGGGGCAGGGCTCGATATCCCGGCTATTGTCAGGCAAAGAAGCATTGAAGAAATCATCATTGCTATTCCTTCTGCAACTTCAGGCCAGAAGCGCGGCATTGTGGATTATTGCATAAAAAGCGGAGCTAAATACAGGACAGTCCCTAATATGTCAGATTTGGTTGATGG
>JAZDOX010000091.1:0-46404 GCA_043798215.1 Candidatus Omnitrophota bacterium
TAAAACTTGCGAGAAAGGAGAGATTGGCGTATTATTACGAGTGTAAGACAAAGGTAAGAGAGCAAAAATCAGGCACTCGGCTGGAAGTTGTATACAACTCCTTCGCATTTTGCTGAAAAAATCGAAAAAAAATTCCGATAAAGGGCTATGGGATCAAATAGAAGATATTCACAAATTTAATATGGAATGGATCGAAAGATGCGTTAATGTTTTAAAAGACGATGGGACAATCTGGATTTCCGGGACATTGCATAATCATCCATCCGTCGGGGTTATTTTAAAAAAATTAAACCTATGGATAATAAATGATATCATATGGTTTAAGCCAAATGCCGCGCCTTTAATGCAAAGAAATCGTTTTGCCCCTTCAACGGAACTAATATGGGTTGCCGGAAAGTCTAAAAAATATTTTTTCAACTATGAAATAGCCAAGCGTTTGAATAATGGAAAACAAATGAGAAATCTATGGGAAGTTTCTGCCGAAAGACATAAGACGCCCCATCCGACAGAAAAACCCGAAAAACTTATGGAGCGAATTATACTGATTGGAAGCGAAGAAGGGGACGTAGTGTTAGATCCTTTTATGGGTTCTGGGACGACGGGTGTTGTGGCTAAGCAGTTAAATAGGAATTTCATAGGAATTGAGATAGACGATAATTATTTTAAAATAGCAAAAGATAGAATAGGCAGCGCTCATAAAAAAGGCGATCTATTGGAATTTTTAGGAAACATAGAGTATAAAAAATCGCAATCAGAGCTTTATGCCATAAATGCGTCATAGTAGAAAATAAAAAACTCACCGCATTCTTATTTTCAGGAACCGGATCTCTTCGGCAGATGATGTCTCGCGCGCCTGTTCTACAGATAATCCGCCAGACATCTCAAGCATAAATTTTAATTCTTTGAATTGGCGCGCGCAGAAATACTCCGATTCCAGGGCAATAGCAGCTGTCTCAAAGGACACCGTCGAGAATCAGTGGAAGATAGCAGCCGATTTCAATTCGACTGTCTCCGGCGGCAATCCTCAAGCCATATGGCAGGGAATTAAACAGGGATTATCTCAAGGGGTTGTAAGTATTGGGCTAAACTACGCGACAGAAAAGACAGGCCTAAGCCCGTTACTGTCGAATCTCGGATTCTCTGCAATATCTTCAGCGCTAAATGCCGGAATCCAGTCGGCTATCGGAGAAGTTGACCCTGTTACCGGAGAAAGGCCGGATGTCTTCAAATCGTCATTTAATACCTACAAGGATAACGCCCTTACCTTGTTGGGATACGCCTCCACTCCAAATAGAGAAGACTTCTACAACCAAGACGGCTCATTCAATCAAGCCTCATATGATAGAGCTTGGGGAAATTACAAATGGCAACAGGCCTCATACACGGCGAATATGCTCGATTTTGCGGACATAACAAAGGAATTAGGCTTATCAGACGCCTTAAGCGCCTACGGAGCAAGTTTTTTTAACTCGAACGCGGTTAATTCGATACTTGACTCGGGTTCAACCATAGGCAAATACTTCAAGGACAAATTAGACAAAAAAGAGTACACCATAAAGACAACCCAAGACGGAAAAGAATTAGCCGAGGTTTCGATAAAAGATTCCGAGGGAAATGAAGTCTCAAAAGCCCTCTTCGAGGAGAAGTCAGACAACGGCTCGACCTTCTGGGACTTGGCCGGAAAAGAAGACATAATAAACGGAGACATCCTCTTAGGCTATGGCAAATTAGCAGTAGACCAGAACGGCAGATTAGGCTATACCGACGCGGAACTCTACTCCAAATTCAGCTCTTACGAGGAATTCCAGAGATTAGAGGACGGCTATCAGGCCTACATTGAGATAAAAGACTCGCAAGGAAAAACTTTACTTGTCGTAACCCCAAGCGAAGGCAGTCATTATAATGTTTATAACAGCTATGGGGAGTATGTTGATGCGGTAATAAATGGTCTTAATGTATTTAAGGTGTCTTTAAGCGATGGGAATATAGACGACTATTCAGCGCCTTTTTATTTAAATCTTTCGGAAGAAGACACAACCTTGTTTTCGCGATTTGGCGTAAGCGAAGATGATCTGCGCGCCGTTAAATTTGGCCTTCAAATAAATGACGATGGATCTTATGAACAAAGTTTAGATATAACAGCTGCAAAAGATTCTGATGGAAATAACATTGTTCTTGGAGAAAATATTGGAAAAGATCCCAACGCGATTCTCAGCGGCAACTATTGGACAAGCACGAGCCTAAAGGAGAAATTCGAGGTTGTAAAAAATTTCTACAAAGGCTATGGCGTAGTGACCGATAAAGAGCTTGTTATAAGCGTTCAAAATGAATATAATGCAACCATTAATAATGCTCAAAAGGGGGATAGGATGTTTTTTAGCGGTGAAGAACCGCAAGAACTTGGTATCAAAGCATTCGAGAGGTCAATAAGGGTTAATGGTGTCAGTTCCTGACATGATACATATCTTGCAATATAATTATGCCTTTTGGGAAAGCCCAACGGGGATGTTTTTATATTTAATCTCAGATATGTCCCCGTAGATGTCTACTAAAATTTAAGCCATCTAACCGAGCTGTCAGCCTTAAGGAAGCAGTTGCGCGAAGTCGAGATGGAGCGCGACATACTAAAAAAAGCAGTCGGCATATTTTCAAAACCAACAGACAGCGGTTCGAGTTCATAGATAACAACCGTCTGATTTTTCCGCTTGAGAAGATGTGCCGCGCTTTGGAAGTATCCAGAAGCGGATATTACGCGTGGAAGAAGCGGTCTAAAAGCCGTTCTACGATAGACTACGAACGCTTGCTCATTGAAATACGCAGGGTATTCTGGGATAATGACCGTAATTACGGCAGTCCTCGGATATGGGATCAATTACGCAACAAAGAGCGTATCCCCTGTTCCTTAAACCGGGTAAGCCGTCTTATGAGCGTAAACGGAATTGTTGCTACACAGAGACGCAAGTTCAAGGCAACGACGGACTCAAAGCACGATTATCCGGTCTGGCCGAATGTCCTGAATAGGAACTTCGTTGCCGAGAAGCCGAATGTGGTCTGGGTGTCCGATATAACCTATGTCTGGACTTTTGAGGGCTGGTTATATGTGGCGGTGGTAATTGACTTGTATTCAAGAGGAGTTGTCGGTCTGGCTATGGATAAAACTATAGCCGACAGCTTAACCACGCAAGCTATAAGGCAGGCGATCTTGCGGCGCGAACCTCCGAAGAGGCTTATCTGCCATACGGACAGAGGCAGCCAATATGCCGGCAATGATTTTAAGGCTATACTGGCTGAAAACGAGTTTGTCGGCAGTATGAGCAGGAAAGGCGACTGTTGGGATAACGCCGCAGCCGAGAGTTTTTTCCATACGCTTAAGGTCGAACTTATTCACAGGAACAAGTTTAGGACCAGGGAAGAAGCAAAGACGCAAATCTTTAAATACGTCGAGATGTATTATAACACCAGAAGTGCGCATTCAACGCTTGGCTATTTAAGCCCTTTTGAGTACGAGAAATGTTCTTTACTAACTTAACAAACCGTCCACTAAAGAGGGGAAAGTCAAACTGAGAGTTATAAAAAGGCGTTCTTAACGGTTTCAACATCATTTTGATAGCAGACAGCATAACATTGAAAGATACATCTAACAAGAAGGCATTCGACTCCTTAAAAAACAAAGGGAAGCTCATTCCAAAGACATGGGAAGATTTGTTAAATGACACGAAACAATTTCATCAGAGTTTCTTAAATGCAAGGGATTCCTTAAGAGAGGTCAAAAGTTGATTTTTGCAGCATTTAATAATAAAGGTATAGTGCGAAAAAGAGGAAAGATAATCGCAATAGGGAAAATTATTAAGGCAAATAATTCTAACTTAAAACCTTTAATCTGTTAATGGAGAGCGGAAATGTGACTCTTTCGATATCAAAGTCTAAATTCTTGGGTTTCGCGTTTATAGCCTTATTTTACGCGGGTTTTGCCGGTTTTCTGCTCTTGAAGATCCGGCAGGGTGAAGGCCTTTACGAAAGCTGGGATACGACAAGGTATCTCGTAGCGTATTGCATTTTTTCGCTGGTTTATTTTATGCTTACAGCTAAGATGATAGGCGTCCGCCCTGTTTCGATTATCGCGCCGGCGGCGATATCAGCAATAATCTTTAGCCTCTCTTTTTCGCTTTTTAGATTGAGCGCGAGCCTCCTAAATCTCTCGGCGGGTTTTAAGGTCCAGAAGATGTATTTTATGTTATTTTATCTGGTTTTTTCCTCCGGCGTCCTTTATTACTCTATTGATACATTTCGTTATTTGGCATCGGTTTTTCGGAAAGGCGGCACAACGCTTTCTTTATGGCGCTATTTAACGTTTCATTATTTATTCCTCGCGCCATATCTGGTTTATGTCTTGATAAAAGATGTTGATATTAAAGGCATTATGATAGCGGCCGCGGCGGCGATTTTCTTCGGGCTATGCGCCTTGGCTTTTAGGAATAAATCCCTAAAAGATAGAATTGTAAGATTGCTGGAATTTTTATGGGCCGCGAAACGCTTTATATTTTTAGTCTTTCTCTTCGCCTTGGCAGTAAGAGTATTATTTGCCGTCCAGATGACGCATAATTTGCCGGCTGGTTTTATGGAGGGCCCCGATAGTTTTGATATAGACAAGGAGGCTTGCTATATTTCGCAAACCTGGAATATAACTGATAACAGCCAGGGTTTTCTCAATCAGAAAGGCGCGGTTATATTATCATACGCTCTAATCTACAAGATATTCGGATATAATCCTTTTTACGCCAGACTATTCGACGCGTTGTTGGGCGCCGTTTGCGTTGTTTTCACCTACTTTATAGCCGGTTTCTTCTTTGGTCCAACGGCTTCCAAGATAGCGGCTTTCTTGAGCGCGGGCTATGGCTACCTTATTCAATATGGTGTTTATATAGGCACGGAGGCAGTAGGTCTTTTTACGATAGAGCTTTTTATTTTAGGCGTCTTGATAGCCAGTCGAAAGCAAGAGAGGATTTTTTCATTTTGGTCTTTCGTGTCCGGGCTAAGCCTTGCCTTGTGCGTCTTGGCGCGGCCTGAATATTATTATTCATTATTTATCGTTATCCCCTGGAGCCTCTATGTCTTAAGGAAGAAAAAAGCGAGTATGATATTTTTCATCGCCGGTTTTTTAATAATTTCCGGATTATGGTCATATAGGAATTTTCTCGCTTTCGGAAAATTCACGCTCTCTTCGCTGGTGACAGCCGAGAATCAGGAGGGAATGCTGGCTTTCTTCTGGAGATATGAAACGCTTAAATTTGCCGAAGCGGGGCTTCCCATCAAGAGTATGACGGATATGTTTTTTTATCTTTTTAGCCATCCCGCCGTCGCCGCAAATATAATATTTCCGCACATACTTAAAGGGGCGTATAATTTCTGGGATTACAATATATTTTTCTCGCCGGCTTTTATATTTATCGAGCCGAAGAATTCATGCTATAATCTTATTTTATGCTTTTATCTTTACTGTTTTATGTTTATGGGTTTTTTTCTCGCAAAAGAGAGAAGGGGCATCGCGATGCTTTTATTGTTTTTAGTAGTCTTCAAGATGATCAGTTATATCTTTACCACCACCCCTACTTTTATAGATGACGGCGGTTGCACCGCTTTATTTAAGGATTGGTACAGGTTTACAATAACGCCTTTTACCCATATATTTATGGCGGGAGGACTGGCTTTCCTGATAACGAAGTCCGTCGCGGTTTTTCGTAAAACGCGGGAGTTCGCGAGATGATAAAAAATTGCATCGTCTGCGGAAATGAGCGGCATGCCGATTTTATGCCCGGCTTAAAGAAATGCTCCGATTGCGGGCTGGTCTTTGTAAGTGTCGATCTGAATGACAAGACAATAAGGGACATCTACGGAAATAATTATTTCTTTGGGGGCGTTTACGCCGATTATATGAGGGAGAAGCGCGCCCTTCAGCTTAATTTCCGCAAACGCTTGAACGATTTACTGCAATACGTAGAGACTCCCGGTCAAAAATACTTATTCGAGATAGGCTCAGCATACGGTTTTTTTCTTGAAGTGGCAAAAGAGAAGTTTAGTTCGGTGCGGGGCATTGACATCTCCGAGGAAGGATGTCTTTACGCCAGAGAAAAATTGGGAATGGACACGATTTGCGATGATTTTCTGAAATTCGATCTTGAGGCTGATAAATATGACGTATTTTGTTTGTGGGACACAATCGAACATCTGAGGAGTCCGCATTCTTATCTTGAGAAGATAAGCGCCTGTATAAAAAAAGGCGGTGTTGTAAGCCTGACAACCGGGGATATCGAGAGTTTATCCGCGAGAATATCCGGAAAGAGGTGGAGAATGATCCATCCTCCGGAACACCTTTTTTATTTTTCACGCGATACGATATCGAGGCTCTTGGAAAAATCCGGTTTCGATGTCCTAAGCGTTAAATACCGCGGCAATTACCGCAGTTTAAACACGATCCTTGCGCCAAACAAAAGCTCAAGCTTTTTAAACGCGATAGATGAAATACGCCCATTCAATATTCCGCTATATCTTAATTTGTTTGATATAATGCATATTGTCGCAAGAAAGAGATAGGAAATTACCGAAAAAATCCTGTATTCTGTCAGGTAAAACTATGCATTGTAGTTGCCCAATTTATTGGGCTAATATATCGAGCTCGATAAATCGAGTAACTACATTTTTCAGTAATCCCTTAAATAAAAGTTGACTCAAAAAAAAGGAGAAGAGATGAAAGTATTAATTACCGGCGTCGCCGGTTTCATAGGCTCGCATTTAGCCGAGAGGCTTCTTGAAGAGGGCAATGAGGTTTACGGCTTGGATATTATGTTGAGAGGAAATAAAGAGAATATAAGCGAACTCGAACCGGTCAAAGGCTTTAATTTCTTTGAGACCTCCATTCTTGACGAAACATCGCTGGAGATGCTTATAAAAAAATGCGACGTTGTTTATCATCTCGCGGCGGCTGTCGGAGTTGAGAATATAATTGGAGATATTCTGAAGGTTATAAATATTAACGTTGATGGCACCAGGAATGTGGCTTCGATAGCGCATAAATATAACAGGAAAGTGGTCTTTGCCTCGACTTCCGAGATATACGGCAAGAGCGCTAACATACCATTTAAAGAGGACGACGACAGGCTTCTTGGGCCGACAACCATTGACCGATGGGTGTATTCGTCAAGCAAGGCTCTGGGGGAATATTTATTTATCGGATACCACAGGCAAGGGCTTCCGATGAGTATCGTGCGGTTCTTTAACGCCTATGGCCCAAAGCTTGATATCGAAGGAAGCGGACGGGTAATGTCTCGTTTTATAGTTCAGGCGCTCTCGGGCAAGCAGATTACGGTAATAGGAGACGGCAAACAAACCAGATGTTTTACTTATGTGGACGATGTTATAGACGGTCTTATTAAGTGCGCGACTCTGCGAGAAGCAGAGGGTCAGATATTCAATATTGGAAATTCACATGAGATTTCCATAATCGATTTGGCAAAATTAATAAAGAGCGTCGTTAAATCAAATTCCGAGATTGTGCACATAGAGTCTAAGGCTGTTTATGGCTCCGGCTATGAGGATATACCAAGAAGAGTCCCTGATATCAGCAAGGCTAAACGGTTGCTTGGTTTCAATCCCAAGATTACCATTGAGGAGGGAACAAAGAAAACCATAGAATGGTTTATCAGGAAAAACGGGCTATCTTCTTGACAAGAACAAGGTTAAGGCCGCGGCGGCTGAAAGATTCGCCGGAATGGCCCGCGGGCGCATATTTGCCAAAAGAACAGATACATTCTTTGATTAACGGCGCTTTTGAGAGGTTTTATCTCGAAGGCATTAAAAGTATTTCCGGAAAGGAAATCCGCAGCTACCATATCAATAAAATTCTGGGGAATTCCAAAGATCTCGATTTTGTGTTGGTTTACAGTGAAGACGGCGCTTTGCTTGGGATGGGCGTCTTTCAAACTTTAAAGTGGGACACAAAATGTTTGCGCCGAAAGATAACGAGGATAGACTTAGTCGTAACGCGCGATAAAGTCTCAAGGCGCAGAAATATATACAAGCTGATAATCGACAATATTCTTGATTGCTGTTGGAATCGAGGCGATAAAGTTATTTTTTTCAGGTATTCCAGCAGGAACAAATTACTTAATGGTGTATTGAATTCTATGGGAATAAGGCCGCTTTCGGCCGTAACTCATCTATATTATAGATGCAAGAAAGACGGACGCGCTTGCAACGATGATGAAAATTTAGACATAGAGGCGCGCTCGCCAAGGCGTTCTGAGCATAAGCGTCTTGAGGCTATTATGGTTGACGGCTACAGCAATCGGCTGCTTAATGAGCCCATATTCAGAAAATCAGACGTAAGAAAACTATATGGCGAATGGATCAAGAATAACCTTAATGGGCGGGTAAAGGAAGTTTTATTGGCCGCTAAAGGAAAGGATATCCTTGGTTTTGTGGCTTTCGACACTTTTAGAGCGGGTAAAAAGAAAATAGGCTTCATAGATATGATCGTTGTTGACAAGAAATTCAGGGGAATGGGTGTCGGCGCCTTACTTATGCGGGCGGCGGCCAAGCGCTTAAGCAAAGATGTTGAAGGAATTTTTCTCGGCACAGAATCAGGGAAGAAAGAAACCGTGAATTTTTACCGCAAGCTGGGATTTCGCGTCACGGATACCAGCCATTCTTATCACATAAAACCCATTGGTTTTAAATGTTAAGCCTGTCCGTATTTATATTCGCTTATAATGAGGCGGCAACGCTGGAAGCCGTTGTGAAAGAAATTAGCGGCGTTTTATCCGGGCTTGGCAGGCCTTACGAGGTCGTTATTATCGACGACGGCAGCGTTGATGGCACAGGCGCGCTCGCGGATAAATTTTCGGGCCAGTACAAAAATTTTTGTGTCATTCATCACGATAAGAATTACGGACTGGGCAGTGTCTATAAAACCGCTTTTGCCAACGCAAAAAAAGACCTCATTACTTTTTTCTGCGCGGATGGGCAATTTCCCGCTGAGATAATAAAACAATTCTTGCCGTTAATGGACGATAAAGATATGGTTTTGGGGTTTCTGCCGGACAGAAGAGATCCGTTGCTTTCAAAGGTTTTATCGGCGGCGGAGAAACTGCTCTTTAGAGTTATTGCAGGGCCTATGCCCAAATTCCAGGGGGTCTTAATGTTCAGGCGAGAACTGCTCGATAAGATAGAGCTTAAGTCAGGCGGCGGCCGGGCGTGGACTGTCTTGATGGAGTTTATCATCAAGGTTTCAAGAAGAGGCTATAAAGTAGTAAGTGTCGCCACAAAGATACGGCCGAGGGCCACGGGACGCTCTAAAGTCAATAACCTTAAAACAATTTGGGCAAACACGAAGCGTCTTTTTGTCTTGCGGCGGTATGTTTGATGGGGTCATAACTTACTGTGATATTAATTCATGGCAGTCCATGGAGACAGCAAACACTTATTCTTCGAGCGAATCCGCCTGAGGCGGATGAGTCGAGAAGTTCTGCCGCTGTCCCTGTCTGCCCTCGGCTTCGCCGCGAGGCGAGCCGACAGGCAGGCGTATCCGTAGTTCTCGACTCGCCCGGTGGCCTCGCTCGAACAGTAAAAATTTATGTTACAATGCACTATGGTTTGCCCAGGACGATTTTATGGAAAATTTATTCAAAAATAAATTATTGCTGGCTGCTTTATTGATCCTAATCAACGTAATCTCTCATTTTATGCCTTTTGAGCGCGCCGCGCTTGCGCCTGACGATTACGCTTCATTGGTCCAATCAGGCGGTATGAGTTACTCGGATATCTTGCGTCAGGCGTTTAAATATCCAGACAGGCCCCTAAACCGGATAATTTTAATGCTTCAGGCCAAACTGGCCGGGGATAACGCGGCCACAGGCCTTTTTCTCGTGTTTTTGTCAAGCGCAACCGTGTTACTTACCGTCTTTTTTCTGCTCGTTAAACTGCTCGGAGATAATTTTTCGGCTTTTATCGGCTCGATGATATTTTGCCTTTTACCTAACAAGCTTGAGACGTTTCACACCTCTATTTTTTTCAATATGAATATGGCGATTTGCGTTTACCTGCTGAGTTTTCTTTTATTTATAGTATACACGCAGGATTTTAAGAAGATACTGCTGATCGCGTCTTTATTTATGTATGCCGCCGCAATATTCTGGTATGAGATTGGGTTTTTCTTGCCGGCGGTTATTTTTACCTATGCCATTGTTTACAAAAAAGAGGCGATTAAACCATCGCTTATTTTCGCGGGGATCTCGGTTATTTATCTCATCTACCGCGTCACGGGCGTCTTTGGTTTAGTTGCTCAAGGAGGGGTTTCGCACGCCATAAGTGTGTCAATGCTGCCGGCAAACGTTATTGATATGCTCCATCATTTTTTTGGGCGTTACATAATCCGAAGCGCGCTTTACGGAGGTTATAAGTTCTTCTCCATAGAAAAGCCGTGGTTCTTAACAATCGTAATCATGGATTTTTTACTGTTATCAGCGGCCGCTTTATGGTTTAGAAAGCGGCGGCTAATTAAGATAGACGGGCGTCTATTATTTCTGGCAGCCGTTATCTTTGTTTCTTTTGCCGCGCCGATTCTTCTAAACGGCAAAGGCGGAGTAGGGGGAAGACATCTTGCTTTGCCGTCACTGGGGGTCGCAATTTTTTTGTTATGGCTTTTGGAAAGATCCGGCAGATTTCAGGGGTTTACCTTTCTTGCGCTGCTGGCTGTTGCCTTGGTCATTTCTCAGGGCAATGCGTGGACACAGGTTGTGGCTTGCAGGATAAACGCCGCTGTTTATGAAAATATGAAACAAAATAAAGAACGGCTTATTAAGGCTGACAGCATAGTGATAGACACGCGTAGTTTTGCCGATAATATTCCATTTACATTGATTAACCGCGATTTTAACGTCTTAAACACTTATTACGGCGCTCAGGCGTTTGAGGATTGGGGCTTGATAAGTATGGCGAAATTTGTAACGTCCAATCCGGAAAAGAAAGTTTATATTTCGATATCCAGCCTGGAAAAAAATAAGGGCGGCTATCTGGAATTTACTGTAGCGAAGGAAGAAGGCTATCGCTCGAAATCCAAAGTTATCCAAAGAGTCTCTGAAAAAGAAGCCGTTGTAATTGGTTTTGAGGATGTTTTCGGAGGGAATTTTGTCGAATAAGAACGTGGCGGAAAAAAAAATCGGGTTGGTTAATTTTGGGTTGCCTTTGTTTCTGGGGATCTTTTTTTTGATATGGCCGGGGATCGTTTTCAGCGCAGTCTTAACGATATTTGTTTTTTACCTTATTGCCGGAAACGTTGATTCCAAAGACAAAAAATTCGTGATATTGATCTGCCTTATCGCTGTGGCGTTGCGGCTGGCGATCTTTATTCCAGGGCAGTATTATTGTTTTTCAAAAGGGCGGCTTGATATCTTTGGCGACGGACAGGACAATCTGTTACAGGGAGCAGTCTTTAGCGATCACCTAAAAGAAGGATTCGCCGGCAAGCCGTATTTCGCCTTCGACAGGTACAATACCCACGGCAAGACGGTCTTTAACCTGCTGTTCTTTTATCTCTTTGGGATGGACGTTATTTCTTTAAAATATCTTAACATACTATGCGTTGTGATTTCGGGTTGGTTTACTTACGACATTGCCAAGAGCATATCTTCCTCCTCGGCGGCAAGGATTGCCATGAGCGCGGTTTTGTTGTGGCCGACGCTGATTCTTTGGTCCGTAACGGATTTGAAGGAAAGCCATTTTATTTTATCCATTCTCATAATGCTGTGGTCTTTTAATAAGTTAATTAATGAAACGGGTGTTAAAAGACGCGTTTTTTTATCGTTTCTTTTGCTGGCTTCGGCGTTTTATACCGTATCGCTGAAATTTAAATTTATGCTGCCTCTCGTGGTTTTGACGCTGGCAATATCTTTTATTTATTTTTACGCGCGGCGGCGCTTTGCTGAAAACCGCAAGGTTGCCCTTAAATTTATCTTCGCGGGATTGATCGCCGCCGCATTTTTATTTTTTTGGAAAAAGGCCTTGATCTCACAGATTTTTAACAGTTATTACGATATTATAATAGCTTACCACAGAGGGTTTCTTGACAGCGGCGGCTGGAACTACAGTTTGATAGGGGAGTTAAACCAGACTGTTTACACCGCGCCTTTTTTTATAAAGTATGTCCTAAGCGCCTGGTTTCATTTTCTGATGGAACCTTTGCCTTGGCACGTATATTCGTTGGGCATAGCCGTTATTTTCCCAATGACTATTATTTGGTATTTAATGCTGACATTGGCTTTTATGGGCGCTATCAAGGTGTATAAATCAGGGAAAGCCGATTTGATATTCACGCCTTTGCTTTTTATGTTTTTATACGCCAGTGTCGTTGGAATGTCCATAGCTAACATAGGAACAGCCGTAAGGTTTCGCGACGCGATAATGCCGATTGTGGCGATATTAGCTTCCTGCGGTTTAATGAAATTTAAGAATAATGAGGCTTTTAATGTCGAATTATAAAATGAGGAGGGCTTTGATTCCGGCGGCTGGAAGAGGAATCAGGGCTTACCCTCAAAGCAAGTATATTCCAAAAGCAATGATGGAGGTGGAAGGCAAACCTATTATAGAGAACAATATTCTTATCCTGCGCGACCAGATGGAAATAAGGGATATCGTTGTGATAGTAGGACATTTAGCGGATAAGATAAAGAGTTATTTAGGCGATGGCGCAAGATTAGGCGTTAATATAACATATGTGAATTGTCCTAACCCGGATGAAGGATTAGCCAAGGGGATGCTTCGCGCCGAAGGCATTTTTAAAGAACCTTTTGTGTGTATTTTGGGCGATGAGTATTATTCCGGCTCAAATCATTCTGAAATCGGAAAGATGGAAGATGAGGCTTTTTGTGTTTGCGGAATACAGAGATCCAACGATATAAAGGCGATAAGAAAAAATTATAACGTCGAGATAAAAAACGGGCTGATTACGAAAATAACCGAGAAGCCTTTAAGCGTAAGCGAATGGAATTTGGGCTGCGGGACATACGCTTTAAGGCCGGAAATATTCGAGTGGATCAAAAAAACAAAGCCTTCGCAGCGCACCCGCAGGATCGAATTTATGGAATCTTTGGATTTAGCCGTTCATAACGGCCGCTCTGCGAAACCATTTTTTCTGGACGGAATATATTTTAATATCAATACGATAGAGGATGTCCGCCAGTGCAATTACGTTATGCGCTCGCTTAATTTTAACAGAAAGAGGGTCAGCCTTATCATTCCGGCTCATAATGAAGAGGCCACCATATCCACCGTAGTGGAAAATTTCAGGCCTTTTACGGACGAAATTATAGTGGTTAATAATCAATCCCGCGACAATACCTCAATTGCGGGTAAAGAAGCGGGGGCTATCGTTGAGGAGGTCAGTCTTAGCGGTTATGGGGACACCATAAGGCATGGGCTTGATCGCGCCACCGGGGATATACTTGTGATTGCGGAAGCGGATTTTTCTTTTCGCTCAAAAGATCTTGGGAAATTTTTGGAATATATAAAGGACGCCGATATGGTAATCGGCACGAGGACCACAAGGCAATTGATAGAGCAGGGCGCTAATATGAGCGGTCTCTTGAGGCTGGGAAACTTGATCTTTGCCAAGATAATTGAGTTGCTCTGGTGGAGCAGCGAACCGCGCTTTACCGACGTCGGTTGCACTTATAGGGTTGTCTGGAAAAATGTTTATGCGAAGATAAAGGGCGACTTGAAAACCACGGGACCGGAGTTCTCCGTGGAGATGATGATAAAAATGCTTAAACATAGACAAAGAGTGATCGAGATTCCCATATCCTATTATCCAAGGCTTGAGGGAGTCTCCAAGCATTCCAAGAACTGGCTGGGAATTTTCAGAACCGCCTCAAGGATGTTTTATCTTATCTTAAGAGAGAGGTTTCTAAATAAGTGACGCCCATCGCCAAAGACATCAAAAGAGCGTTTCTCTGTTATCCGCCGATTGGATTATACCAGCGGGGCGAAGAGAGGTGCCAGGCGGATATAGAAGGCTCGGCAACTCAAGCGCCTCACGCGCCGAATGATTTGGGTTATCTGGCCGCCGCCCTTAGCCGCTTGGGAATCGAATCTTTAATCAGGGACTATCCGGCGCAAAGAACAAACCAAGCCCTCGTCTTTGACGAGATAATCTCCAGATCTCCTGATGCAATAATTATCAGCGCCACAAACTCGACTTTATTGAAAGACATTGAATTCCTGGGAAAAATCAAATCTCTTTTACCCGAAGTTATCACCATAGCCAAGGGAAGCTGTTTTTATTCATTATCGGAAGAAGAGTTTAAGAAAGATGTTTATAAACCGCTGGATATCGCTATTTACGGAGAAGCGGAATTCATAATAACCGATTTGACAAACTCTTTAAGGCAAGGTTGCGGCCTTGATTCCGTAAAAGGAATTATACACGGGATTGGAACCGGCGCGGCAACAAAAACCGCGCTGCCGGATTTCCGTGAAGATTTGGATACTCTCGCTTTTCCCCGCAGGGATCTTATCAGGAATGAGTTATATAAGAATCCGGTAAACGACAGACCTATGGCGACTATCGTGATTTCGCGCGGCTGCCCGGCTCAATGCATATTTTGTCTTACGCCTTTAATCTCGGGCCGCAAACTGAGAAAACGCTCAGTTGAAAACGTAATCGCAGAGCTGAAAGATTGCGTGATAAATTATGGCATAAAGGATTTCTTCTTCAGGGCCGATACCTTCACTATGGACAAAGCTTACGTCAGAGAACTCTGCGCCGCCATCAGAGATAATTCCCTTAATATATCATGGGTGGCCAATAGCAGGACGGACGCGATAGATAAAGAACTTGTGGAGATTATGAGGCAAGCTGGATGCTGGCTGATGGCCTTCGGGATAGAGTCGGGCAATGATGAAATTCAAAGAAAAATAAAGAAAGGAACTAACGCGGAGCAAGCGCGCGAAGCCATAAGATTATGCAAAGAAGCGGGAATCAAAACCTTAGGTTTTTTTATGATAGGCTTTCCCTGGGATTCGGAGGCGTCGGTGGGGGATACATCCAATTTGATCAAGGAATTGGATTGTGATTTTATAGAGGTGCATATCGCTATGCCGTTTGAAGGTACACCGCTTAATACGATATGCAAAGAGCTGGGATTGATCAAGGAATCACCGTTGGGATACAATTATTTCTCGAATCCTTACGGCGCCGGCACGCTTCATCTAAAAAGAGAGCGGCTTGTCAAAATAAGAAAAGATATGATTCGCAGGCATTATTTAAGGCCTTCATATGTATACCGCACCTTAAGGGCTTGTCGCAGCGCCAGAGAATTTTCAAATTACGCCAAATATGGGTTGCGGTTGGCGGCCAATATCTTAAGGAGTTGCAAAGAGTTGTAAATATGTCATTCTGAGGCGACCTGTTCCGAGTGAAGTTGAAAGAGAGCCGAAGAATCTCAACGATATAAGATTCTTCCCCTTCGCAAAGTGAAGTAGAAGGCGCTCAGTGTTAGAATGACGTAATTTAACAGCTATGATACTGCATATGAGAAAAATTTCATTACCTGTATACGATGAAAGCAAATGTTTTCTTTTCGCATTAGGACGCAACGCGATGTACGCGGCTTGCCGCTCGGCGGGGGTTAACCGCGGAGATGAGATACTAACACCCGCATTTGATTGCGATGGCTCATTGCAGCCATTCAAGGCCGCTGGCGCCAAAACAATTTTCTTTAAATCCGACCCATACACCTTTGCGGTTGACTTGACCGATATAAGGAAGCGCCTTACGGTCAAGACGAAATTAATACACGTAATTAACCATTTTGGGATGCCGCAACCCTGGGAGGAATTGCGGTCGTTAAGCAGAGAGACAGGAATACCTATCCTTGAGGATAACGCGTATTCGCTTTTCTCAAAACTTGAACGCGAGCCATTTGGCCTATTCGGAGATATGGCGATTTTTTCGTTAAGAAAAAATCTGCCCTTAATTGACGGCGGCCTCTTGCGCGTGAATAACCCGTCGTATCTGTTTAGGCTCGAGAAAAAAGCCGCCCCGCTTTTTTACTCAACCGAGGCAAGCGGCATCTTGACGATTATCAAGAGAATGCTTGGTTATTATAAGATGCCGCCGGTTTTAAGGCGCGCCGCCAGAAGGTTTGCGCCCGCCATTGAGCCTCCTGTGCCGCTTTATTCCGATCCAAAGAAAGGCTGCCCCGACTGGCCGTGGCGCGATGAAACAGGAAAGGAATTCTCGCGCGATTACCTAAGGCCCATATCCGGCCTCGCGAGATTTCAATTAAGCGGATTTTCGGAACGCGATCTCGAAATTATAGCGGATAATAAAAAACGTTATTATTGCCGGTTGAATGAGGCAATAGGTTCTTTGAAGGGCATAAAAGCGCTATGGCCGAAGCTCCCGGAAGGCGCGGTTCCTTTTTGTTTTTCTTTCTTGGTAAATTCAAATCGCGATATTCTATTTGAGGAATTAAGAAAGAAGTATGACGTTATGGTCTGGCCGACACTGCCTCAGGCTGTTTTGAATAACCTCAAGGATTACCCGGAGGTTGAATTATTGGGCAGAAAGCTCTTTCAGATAAATTTGCCTTCGGATAAAGTCGCACTTCCGGATTTTTCTAAGTACTTGAATAACCTTGTCGCTGAATTTGAGGTTTTGGCCAAAAAACATATTTGTCCAAATTAATTGTTATTTCACACTAAAAATTGGTTTTGAGATTTAATTTTAGACTGTCATTGTCCGGCTTGACCGGACAATCCAGACATCGACTAACATCTCTGGATTCCCCGATCAAGTCGGGGAATGACATCCATTAATTTGGACAGCGATATCCAAAAAATACAAGTAAAAACAAGATGGACTTATCAATGAACTACCGCTGGATAGAAAACATAGAAGAGTTTAAGACAATCTCCGCGAAATGGGATGAGGCGCTTATCGCATCGGGAAGTTATAACCCTTTCCTGCTCTCCGATTTTATTATCTCGTGGTGGAGGCATTTTTGCGGCGGCTTGAGATTGCAGTTTTTTATCGGTTATGGGGATAGTGGCAGCATTGTAGCCGGAATGCCTCTATATCTCAAGAAGTGGACGATTGGCTCTTTCGGGATCAGGATCCTGAATTATGTAGGGGGGCCCTTCGCGAATTACAAGGAGCCATTTTTTTCCGAAGACGCAAACGCTGTCTCATTGTTCAAAGAAGCCCTTATCAGCAACAAAGACTGGGACGCTCTGTGCCTCTCCGATGTCCGCGCCGGAAATATCCTTATCTCAAGATACGAGGAATTGGCCGCCGACAAGAGATTTTTGAGCCTCATAGCCCAGGATCATATGAATTTCGAGATAGACCTTTCCGGCGGGAAAGATAAATACTTGTCGACAATCCCCAAAAAATTAAAGAAAGATTTAAAGCAGAAACGTAAACATGCCGTAAGGGATTACGGAGAGCTAAGGCTGGTCAAGGCCGCGGGGAAAGAAGAAGTGGGCAGATATTTCGATATTCATTCGGATTTCTCGAACACGGCTTTTAATGAAAGAAACCGCAAAAACAGTTTCGAGACCGATAATTGCCGTGATTTCTTAAAAGAATTTTTGTCCGCTATGGATGAAAAAGGGCGCTTGGACGCGTACGCGTTATTCGCAGGAGATAATATCCTGGCTGTTATCTTTGGATACCGTTTTGGCGAAGGATTCAATTGGGCATTCACAAGCTTTGATTATGAGCGCAGATATGTAAGGCCGGGTTATCTTTTGATAGAAGAGTTGATTGATGAGATTCTTCGGCGAAAAGACGCATTTTGTAACTGTTACGGATATGAGTCATTTTATAAGAACCAATGGTGTAATAAGCTGACACCGTTATACAGATTTTGTCTTATGAGACATTCTTTAAGGGGATATTTTTATGAAGTATTTCAAGAGGCCACTGGAATTTTGCGGTCAAACAAGAATATCACCGCTTTAAGTAAAAAGATAAAAAGGCGCTAATCGGAAAATGGAATGCCGCTGGATAGAAGACATAGCAGAGTTTAAGGCAATCTCTACGAAATGGGACGAGGCGCTTATCTCCTCGGGAAATCACAACCCTTTCCTGCTCTCCGATTTTATTATCTCGTGGTGGAGGCATTTTAATGAGCGGGCTTTGCTGCGGATATTTGTTGTATATGACCGCGATAAGATCATTGCAGGATTGCCGTTATACCTGAAAAAAAGCGGCGCCAGAGATTGTTTCGCCAGATTCTTACGCTATGTTGGAGGAACGGCGGCGAATTATACCGAGCCTTTGTGCGTATCCGCCGATATTGGATTTTTTCCTCTCTTGACCGGCGCTTTGGAGAAAAAAAGAGACTGGGACGTCCTATATCTCTCCGATGTGCGGCCTGAGAGCAGGCTGGCGCAAGAATTCGAAGAGTTTATCCCGTTAGAGAAAATTCACGCCGTTAGAAATAAATCTCCAAACGAGATTAGAGAGCAAAGTTCTCTAACGGGATTTATTTCCGATAGGCGCTTTGTCTGCCGCGCGGTCAATGATCATTTTAATTGGGCGATAGATCTTTCCGGAGGCGAAGAGATCTACCTCTCATCTGTCTCCCCGAAACTTAAAAGGGATTTGCGCGCGAAAAGAAAACGCCTTTTAGACGATTGCGGGAAAATAGAACTAAAAGAGTTAAGAGGAAGCGGTGATATCGAGAAATACTTTAACCTTTACGCGAAATTTTCCCGGAACGCTTTTTCAGCGCGGGGCAAAAACAGCAATTTCGAGAATAAAAAATATACCGAATTTTTTAGGGAATTCTTAACGCTTATGGATAAAAACGGCAGGCTTGACGCCCACGCGCTTTTAGCCGGAGAGAATGTTTTAGCAGTGAGTTTTGGGTATAAATTCGGCAAAGGTTTTAATTGGGCCCTGACAGGCTATAACAACGATTACAAATATTATAGGCCGGGTTATCTCTTGATCGAAGAGCTGATAAAAGAGGTCTCTCGCCGCCAAGAGACTTATTATAACTGGTACGGTTATGAGCGATTCTATAAAAGCCAATGGTGCAACAGCCAGACTCCTTTGCGCCGCTTTTTTTTGATAAGGAAAAACTTGAGGGGATTCTGTTATAGAGCGCTGCAAGCGTTGGAAAAGACGCTCAAGTCCAGTAAGCTTATTACGGCTGTTGTCCGAAAAATCAGGGGGCTTAAACCGAATGAAGGATAGTGTCTTGCGTAACTCTTGCAGGAAATTATGCTATGCGGCCAAGCGCGGCGCCCCGCATTTCAAGAATTCGTTTTTCGACCGGCAGCCGAAGCTTTTAATCTTAACCTATCACAGGGCGCTTCCGGAAGTAAAATTTAATCCGCTTAACACCATAATACCTTTAAAAACCTTCAAGCGGCAGATTGACGAATTAGCAAAAAAATTTCCCATTATTTCTCTTGGCGAAGCGGTGAATCAGCGCGAATCAGGGCCGATTAAAGACAAAATTCAGGTTGTCTTGACCTTTGACGACGGCTATAGAGATAACTATGAGATAGTTTTTCCTATTCTGAGAAAGAAGGGCCTTCCCGCCGTTTTTTTTGTGCCTACGGATTATGTAGGAAGCAATATGCCTGTATGGGACTGGGAAATAGTTGTTAGGTTGCTTACCGATGAGCGAGGGACAAAGAATCTCATTGAGAGTAAGAGGTTTTTGTTAGGCGATAATACGGGCGGTTCAAGACATTTGGCCGCGTTTCGAATACTTGAGGCGATGAAGTCTTTCGATGCCGCATCCATAGACAAGATTGTGAGTTTTTTAAGGCAGGGAAGCGAGGCGCGCTTAAGTACGTATGACTTTAAAAATGAAGGCTGCATGGATTGGCCGGAGATAAAAAAGATGAGCGAGGCGGGGATGGAGATCGGCTCGCACGGCTTGACGCATAGGCCTTTGGCAAGAATTCCCATTGAGGCCGCCATCGATGAAATCGTAAATAGCAAGGCGGCGATAGAGAAGAAAACAGATAAACCTTGCGTTCATTTCTCTTTTCCTTTTGGCAGCCGAAAAGATTATAATCAAGTTTTAATCGATAAGGTAAGGCAAGCGGGTTTTCGGAGTTGCCTTATTAATATTCACGGGTATAATTATATGACTCCGGAACCTTTTTGCTTGAAGCGGATAATAATGGAGGAATCGACTAACTTGAACCGTTTACTAGGATAAAGATGCTCATATCCATCGAAGTCGATATAATAATCCTAAGTTATCAGAACCTTGAATATATTAAAGATTGCCTTGATTCGGTTCTTAAGTCTACTCACAGCAATATAAGGATTTATATCGTCGATAATAATTCCAGCGCTGTTATTATTGATGAGATAAGGCGGAGATATGCAGGCCTGCCTCAGGTTATCCTTATGGAGAATAAGCAAAATCTGGGATTTGCCGAGGGCAATAACACGGCTCTAAGGCGGGTAAAGGGCAAATACTCGGTAATCCTGAACAATGACACAGTTGTGGAGCCTAACTGGCTTGAGCCGATGCTGCGCATAATGGAGTCCGATGATAGAATAGGGGCCTGCCAGCCAAAGATATTGAATCTGCGGGACAAGTCAAAGTTTGATTACTCGGGAGCCGCCGGGGGGTTCATAGACAGATTCGGATACCCATTCTTGAGAGGCAGGATACTTGATACCATAGAGGACGATCACGGGCAATACGATGACAACGCAGATTTGGATTGGTGTTCCGGCGCGGCTTTTATGGTCAGAAACAGCATCTTAAAACAAATAGGGCTTTTCGATCCTATTTTTTTTATGTACGGTGAGGAAAATGACTTATGCTGGAGGATAAAAAAGTGCGGCCACAGAATGGTCTTTTGCCATAACTCGATAGTTTATCACGCCGGAATGGCTTCTTCCCGAAAGAGGCCGCTCTTTAAACTTCACTTGAATTATAGAAACGGGCTGATAGTGCTATTAAAAAATCTCGCGCCGGCACAACTTTTAACGGTTCTTCCAGCTAGGATTTTTTTGGATTTCGTCAACATCGTGTATTTTTTAATGTTTAAATTTTCTAAGTTTCCTTATTTTAGCATACTTTGGGCGTATGCTGAGCTTACTTTATTAATCCCGAAAGTCATAAATTCCAGAAAACAGACTCAGAATTTATACAAGTGTCTCGGAGTTTGCGCAGTTAGATACGAGACATACGAGATAAGCGTTATTTATCAATATTTCATACTGGGCAGAAAGACGTTTGGTCAATTGAAGCTGGGGAAGGACAAAACTGATAAAATGGAAGAAATAATCAATAAAATAAGTGATACTAAGAGATGGATCGATTCAAATAAAATTTTGCCAGATTTCAAGAATAATAACGAATATATGAATTTTGCCGTTGAAATAGGTAATCATATTCGATATTTAATGATAGTTTCTGCAAGTCTGGTTAGTGAAAAACGGGACGGATACGATAAAATAAACGCTGTCATAGTCGGCCTCTTTGTACGTTTGTATAAACTATATGATACGCTTTGTTTTCATATAGCTGAAAATCACGGTGAAATAGTTCAAATATTCATGAGATTAATATTTGAAACGAGCATAACAATTGAATACTTAATTAGTAAGGGTAAAGACTCAATTAATAATTTTATTTTTATATCCTACAAGGCAACAAAAGAGAATTATGAAGACCTGCAATTTAAAAAATCACAGAGAGACCTAATACCCATAGAAAAGAGGATATTAAATAAGATAGAAAGGCAAATTAAAGAAGATGGCATTAATTTAGAAAAGTTGTTAAAAAACAAGAATTGGAAACTCGACAATAAATCATTCAAAGATATATTAAAAGAATTGAACATTGAAGATGGCTATTCGTACACATTTGGAAGTGGTAGTTCTTACGTACATGGCGACTGGAAGGATATAAGAGCAAATCATTTAAAATATGAAGACAATCTATATTATCCACAAATAGACCATGATATACCAGATCCAAGATATATATGCCCTTTAAGCATTGTATGTTTAAGAACACTAATATTATTTCTAAAATGGAATGATTCTGATCCAAATAAAGTTATAATTGAAACCGCAGAAAAACTATCAGGTTTAGTAAGAAACCTAGACAATAAACATGAAAAAGATTTACAGTGTTAGAGAGCCTGTCATTGTCCGGCTTGACCGGACAATCCAGCTATGCACCAAATCAAAGATTGGTTTATGGCTGCCCTGAATCGAACCTTGTTTCAGGTTCAGAGCAGACTTGCGTGACTGGATTCCCGATTAAAGATTTCGGGAATGACAGTTTAATGGCTAATTTAGACAGTAATGATGAGATCTTTTGAATCGTTGATAAAAAATAGAGGAATATTCCTGGCGGTTGTTTTTGCCGCGATAGCGCTTCATATTTTTGCGGCTGTCCGCGCTATGCCTAACAAATTTGACGATGAGCCCGGCGCCGGCGCTTTTGGGGGCATACGACTGCATTATTTGAATGTATGGAATTTTGATTTCTCTAAGGGCGTCTCGGCGCCGGAAGGGACATCTCACATACTGGATAATTTCATAAAGTCCGCCGTTTCAGGAACCCACGGTTTATTGAATTTTGCGCACTGGTATGTTTATACGGCAATTTACGACGTTTTAGGCGTCCCCATAAATGAGTTCTGGCTATTATTCGCGCAGACGCTTGTAATGGCGGCGGCGCTTTTGATAATCTGTTTACTTATCGGCTGCCTTTACGATAGCCGTTTGGCAGCTCTTTTATTCATCGTTATTGCCTCTCAAGTATACACGCGGTATTCGGCAAGTTTTTACATTATACCCGCAAACACATTAATGGAAGGGCTGTTATTGTACATTTTATACCGTTATAATTTCAGAAAAGATGATTTAGCGACCGGCTCTTGCCTGATGATCTTGCTTTTCTTGAATTCGGCCTCGGGAAATATCATAAAACTGCCGCTCTTTGCCTTATTCGCGTGGTGCGTTATTTACAAATCAAAAGGCTTTAACGTATTTAAAGCGCTCGATGAGTATCTCATAAAGAAACCCGCTAATCTTATCTTCGCGGCGCCGATCGCGGCGGCTGTCTTGGGGCACCTGTACGTTTGCAGCCGTATCGGCTCAAGCAATCTCGGAATGATTGGTTGGATATCGCAAAAGATAGGTTTAGGTATGCCGGCAGTCTCAAAATTCGGCATGCTAAGAGAATCTCTCGAAAAGCTCATCTTCAATAAGACGCTGGATTGGCGGATTGTCATTGCAATATCGGGCTTTTACGCTGTTTCCGTTATGCGGGGAAAGCGCCGAACGCCGCTTCTTCTTTTTCCGTTTATTTACTATCTTTATTTGGTAAATCTTGAGCCGAATTCAGCTATGCTGGGCTGCGTTATTCTCATAAGTATCGCTATCTCAGAGGGTTTTTCTATCATTAAGGGCATAAAGAAAGGCGGTCTTAGAAAATTTTCATACGTTTTTATGGCAATGCTTACGGCATATGCCTTGTTAAACCTTGCTTGCTCGACTCTCCATTCGCTGCTTAAGACCGAGACGCCGCGGCCAAACTATCTTAAGAGTGTGGGATTCTTCCTGAGGGAAAATATGTCCAAGGACGATAAGATCGCCAGCCTCTTAAGCGAAAGAGAAAACATCCTGAATGAGTACTATTACGGCAAGGGTTTTTTCAAGAGCCCTGTTTTTGGAAAAGGAATCTACGATTATAAGAACTTAACCGAGCCGGAATCACCGTCTAATCCGGTTTCGCCAAGCGAGATTGATGGAGAATTCGGGTTCTACGTGGTATCCTGTAAGCTACGCGCCGAGAACCAAAGGTATTCAGACTTTATTGACTCCCTCGTAAAAAAATACTCACTAAATAAAGTCGCCGACATAGCGCAGAGCGGGATTGTATACGCCTCGGTCTATTCATCGAGGCCGATTGAACATATCGAGCTGGACATCGAAAAGGCCAACGCCGCCTTCGATAAGAAATACGCTAATTTAAAGAATATCTTCTACAACCGCCATGTCGGGATGGCTTCAACATGGGGCTACTACTAATCCCCTTGCTATAATTTCATGGGCTTTGCCCGTGAGTGAATGGCGGATGATGGGGACATCGCCCCGAGATTGTGTCGTAATGTAGTTGCTCGATTTATCGAGCACAATATATCTGCCCAATGAATTGGGCAACTACAATATGTTGACGCATTTAGCGTAAGAAAGAGATCACGACACAATCTCCTCGCGTGGGCGAATAAAAAAGGAAATGCGGGTTTTACCCGCGGGACTTCAGATTGAAAAAATTAGTCAGCGTAATTATACCTACATATAACAGGGCGCGTTATCTTAAAGAGGCCATAGACAGCGTTCTACGGCAAACATTTCAGGGCTTTGAGATTATCGTTGTTGATGACAGCTCTACGGATGATACTAAGGATGTGGTCTCTTCTTACGGCAGAAAAGTTAAGTACATACTTCAAGAGAACAGGGAGCGCGCCGCCGCCAGGAATAGAGGAGCGCGAGATTCCGAAGGAGACTACGTGGCTTTTCTTGATTCCGACGATCTATGGCTGCCGAATCATCTCGAAGAATGCCTTAAGGCGCTAAGAAATGTTCCCGACGCGGGGGTTTTCTTTTCCGGTTCTTACATAATAGACGAGAATGGCGCGATTGTCTCTAAAATGGGCTTAAGTCCCTTTAACGGCTATGTGCTTGATGAGATTATATCAAAATATTCTTCCGGCGGCTGCAACGCTTCTTCCTGCTTAATAAAAAAAACGGCGTTTGAGAAGGCGGGATATTTTAATGAGGACAGAGTGTTATCGGGCTCGGAAGATTGGGAGATGTGGGCCAGAATCTCCGCTCAAGAGAAATTTATCTCTACCGGCGTTTATACCGCTATGGTAAGGTTTCACAAAGGAAAATCATCGATAGACGCCGATAGGATGGCTAAATCTATGACTATGGCTTTGGATTTACTCTATAAAAACCCTCTAATATCTCCCAGGATAGAGCGTTTGAGAAAACAAGCCTATGCCGGTTTATTTACTACCATAGGCATAAATTATTACGCGGCAGGCAAGATGAATGCCGCGAGAGGATATTTAAAAAAAGCCGTTAAGAGCTGTCCGGTTTCTTTATTCACAAATAAATACATCATTTATACTTTTTTGAGGTCTTTGTTGGGGCATTGGCTTTCCTTACTGCTAAGAAGGGTAAAATGGACAATCACCGGAAAACTTTTAAGATGAAAGCTCTTTTTATCTCTTATAACAGCGCGCTGGAGCCTCTTATAAAGTCGCAAGGCATTCCTTATTTAAAGGGCTTAAGCGCGAGAGGCGTTAAATGTATTCTCTTAAGTTTTGAGAGACCCATTAGGGACAAAAAGGCCTTCAAGGCAAAGGTTGATGAGTTAAATAGGGAACTGGAAAATAGCGGCATAAAATGGTACAGGCTGAGATATCATAAAAATCCTTCGCTTCCCGCCACGTTATTTGATATATTGATGGGGATTTTGGCAAGCCTATGGATCGTCATCTCTAAAGGCGTGGATATAGTGCATTCACGCGCAATGGTTGCCGCCGCAATGGGTTATGTGACGGCAAAGATTTGCGGCAAAAAATTCATACTGGACGAGAGAGGTCTTATGGCCGAGGAGTATGCCGACGGGGGGATGTGGAAAAGAGGCGGCCTGCTATATCAAACAACCCGCTATTTTGAAAAAAAGCTCTTGGTTAGCGCCGAGGCGGTGGTGGTTTTGACCGAGAATATAAAAGATTTCCTGCTAAACGACGATTATTTACCAAAAGACCGTCTTGAGAAGAAACCCGATATAACCGTAATACCCTGTTGCGTGGATATAAAGAGATTTAATGCCGGGCTATCCGCGCCGCGAAAGATCTTGAAGCTTCACGAACTTACGCCCGTGGATTCTTCTCTTCCGCTTCGTCGAGGCGAAAACCTCGCCGAAGGCGGGTTAAATAAGCGCGATTTTTCGGGGAAATTCGTTTTCTTATACACGGGCTCGCTTGGGACCTGGTATCTTTTGGAGGAGATGATAGATTTTTTTCTCGTGGCAAAATCGGTTATAAATAACGCTCATTTTTTAGCGCTTACACGCGCCGACAAAGAGATGGTCAGGGATTCGTGGAGCAGGAGAGGCCTGTCTTTTGCCGATATAACGATAGGAGAGTCCAGCTTCGAGGAAATTCCGGAATATGTCAGAATGGCGGATGTGGGGATATTTTTCATAAAACCGGTCCTTTCCAAGAGATCGTCCTGCCCCATCAAATTTGCAGAATATCTGGCGTGCGGCCTGCCGGTTTTAATAAATACCGGCATAGGAGACACCGATACGGTAGTTGAGGATCGAAGGCTGGGAGTGGTCATCAGGGAATTCAAGACAGAGGCCTATCTGAAAGGTATAAAGGAGCTTCTTGAGATTAAAAAAGATGGGCAGGCGCTCTCCGATAGGTGCGTTCGCGCGGCTAACGAATTATTCTCCGTTGAGTTGGGAGTTTCAAGATATTTCGATGTTTATAGCAGGTTAATGAGGTAATCAGGCGACTAAGATAGAGTGCGATCAAGAAAGGAAATAACGATATGACAATGAAGGCTGTTGTAACAGGCGCTAACGGTATGCTGGCGGATTCTTTTTGCCCGCTGCTCAAAGAGCGGGGTTATGTTATTTATCCTACGGATATTGTCTCCAACGGAGAAATATCGAAACTTGATATAAGAGACCTGAAGGAAATCCGGGATTTTGTCGGAAAAAATAAGCCGGATATAATTTTTCATCTCGCCGCCGAGACAGACGTCGATAAATGCGAGCTTAAGCCTGAACACGCCTACGCCACCAACGCAAAAGGCGCCGAGAACATCGCGATAGTATGTAAAGAATTTGAGATACCGATGGTTTACGTAAGCACGGGAGCGGTCTTTGACGGGGAGAAACCGGACGGCTACACGGAATCCGATAAACCCAACCCGATAAGCGTCTACGGCAAGAGCAAGTTTAAAGGAGAGGAGGCCGTTTCTTCTTTGCTTAAAAAATATTATATCGTAAGAGCCGGCTGGATGATAGGCGGATACAATAAAGATAAGAAATTCGTCTGGAAGATAATACAGCTCTTGAACACAAAGAAGGAGATATCGGTTGTTACCGATAAAAAGGGCAGCCCTACTTTTACGAAGGATTTTTCCCGCGGCATATTAGACATAGTCTCGGCCGGAAAATACGGCCTCTATCATTGCGTCAACAAAGGCATATGCACTCGTTTCGATATAGCCAAGAAGATCGCCGAGTATTTGCGTAAAGAAGACGTCGTTATACACCCTGTTACCTCCGAGGCATTTCCGTTACCCGCTCCGAGAGGGAAATCCGAGGCGATGATAAACCATAAGCTATCTTTAATGGGAATGGACAACATAAGGACTTGGCAGGACGCATTAAAGGAATACATAGAAGAGATCCGATAGTATGAAAATCTTATTTTTGGAGCCTTATCCAACCGAAGGCCCGAGCGGACGGTATAGAGTAGAGCAATATATACCCTACCTAAGAGACAAAGGAATAGAGTGCGTCGTAAGGCCTTTCGCGTCTTCGGATTTTTACAAGATTATCTATAAGAAAGGCTCATATTTTAAGAAGTTGGTTTTTTTTACGCGTAGCTGCGCCGGCAGGCTCTCGGACTTATTTTACGCGAGAAACTGCGACATCGTCTTTATACATCTTGAGGCTTTTCCGCTTGGGCCGCCGTTATTCGAGTTTATAGTCTCTGCGCTGGGGAAAAAGATAATATATGATTTAGACGACGCCATATATATGGGGGCCACAAGCCCGGCCAACAGCTTTATAAAATTCCTGAAATGGCCGTCTAAGATAAAGAAGATGATAAAAATAAGCGATTATGTTATTACCTGTAATGAATATCTCGCGGATTATGTCAAACCACTCAATAAGAATCTAACCGTAATACATACTTCGGTAAACACATCGAAATTTCTCCCCGCGGCTAAAAAGCAGGAAAAAAGATTGACCATAGGCTGGATAGGCAGCCACAGCACGGCCCCTTATCTGGAAAACATAAGAAATGTTTTTGTAAGGCTGGGGAGTAAATATGATTTTGACCTTAAGATAATCGGCGCTTCCCGGCGCAATGTCAAGATTCCAAACGTTTCCGTAATAAATAAAGACTGGAGCTTGGAGGACGAGATAGAGCAATTTCAGTCTTTGGATATAGGAGTATATCCTTTGCCGGATAATGAATGGGTCCACGGCAAGACAGGCTTTAAGACCATTCAATATATGAGCGTTGGAATTCCCTGCGTTGTCTCGGATGTAGGCCCAAATAAAATAATCGTTAAAGATGGCGTTAACGGATTTCTCGCGAAGGACGAGGATGACTGGGTGGAAAAACTCTCAAGGCTTATCGAGAACGCGGACTTAAGGCAGGCGATAGGCGCGGCAGGAAGAGAGACGGTAGTATCTAATTATTCGCTCAAGGTCAATGCCCCGAAATTATTGGATGTGATACAACGGGTTTATGGGAAATAGGATATGTTTATGTTAGTTGTTGTTGCGACTTGTCATTGTCTGGCTTGACCAGACAATCCAGACACGAAATAATATATAAAGCATGACTGGATTCCCGATTAAAGATTTCGGGAATGACAAATTTGGAGGATATCTAGTTTTAATGTGCGGAATATGCGGAATCATAGATTACAGAGAAAATGGGAAGGTTGCCGCGGAAGTTATATCGCGTATGCGCGCGGCAATGAAGCATAGAGGCCCTGATGATGAGGGAATTTACGTTAGTCCTTCGTCGTTCGTCTATCGTCCATCGCCAGAGAAACTTTGTGCTTCAGCGCCGAGATGCTGCGCAGGGCTTGGACACAGAAGATTAAGTATAATTGATTTGTCTCCAACGGGCCATCAGCCTATGTGTAATGAGGATAACTCGGTATGGATAGTCTTTAACGGCGAGATCTATAATTATAAAGAGCTGAAGCCTCAGCTTGAAGAGAAAGGGCATATCTTTAAATCGAATTCCGATACAGAAGCCATAATCCATCTCTATGAATCTTACGGCATAGATTGCGTTAAACATCTTCGCGGGATGTTTGCTTTCGCGATATGGGACGAGAATAAAGAGACGTTGTTTTTGGCCAGAGACAGAGTAGGCAAAAAGCCGCTTTTGTATTGCCATAATAACGGAAGGTTTTGTTTCTCTTCGGAATTTTTATCTCTTATCGAGAGCGGACTCATCGAAAAAGAGATAAATCCGCGCGCCATTGATTATTATCTTGCCTATGGCTATATACCGGCGCCCCTGACGATATACAAAAACGTCTTTAAGCTTTTGCCGGCCCATACGCTCGTCTTTAAAAAAGGCGACTTAAAGACAAACTCTTATTGGAACCTGGATTTTTCCAATAAGATAAAGATCTCCGAGCAGGATGCCGCCGCTGAAGTCTTAAGATTACTTGAAGAAGCGGTCAAAATAAGGTTATACAGCGAGGTTCCTCTCGGCGCCTTCTTAAGTGGCGGTGTTGATTCCAGCGCTATTGTCGGCTTAATGAGCCGTTTAAGCGGCAACAAGGTCAAGACTTTCTCGATAGGTTTCGAAGAAGAGGATTATAGCGAATTGGAATACGCGCGCTCCGTTGCCAAAGAATTTGACACGGATCACAATGAGTTTATCGTGAAGCCGAAGGCTTTGGAGATACTTCCTTTGCTCGTCGAAAGATATGGAGAGCCTTACGCGGATTCTTCCTGTATCCCAACGTATTACGTCTCTCAGCAAACCAGACAGTTTGTAACTGTCGCGTTAAACGGCGACGGAGGAGATGAGGCCTTTGCCGGTTACGAAAGGTATCAGGCAATGACTGCCGCTGAAAGCTACAGAAGATTACCCGCGCCGCTAAGAGGGGCTATCGGCGCCGTATCATCCATACTGCCCGATTCTACCGATTCGAAGAACTCCTTAAGGAGGCTAAAGAGGTTTCTTGATAACGCCGGTCTGCCTAAAACACAAAGGTATCTTAGGTGGGTGGGTATATCCGGAGAGCTCAATTACAACAGCCTTTATTCCGGGGAATTCTTGCGGCAATTGGGTTCGCCTGACACGAAAAATTTAATCGGGGCTTATCTGGAAAGCGGTAATAAGCGAAACCTTATAGACAGCCTTCTTTTGACCGATACTTTAACTTATCTGCCCAATGACCTTCTGGTAAAGGTGGATATTGCCAGTATGGCCAATTCACTGGAGGCAAGGTCGCCGTTTCTTGACCACAAGCTTATGGAATTCGCGGCTAAATTGCCCTCAAGTTATAAAATAAAGGGATTGACGAAAAAATATATACTCAAAAAAGCCCTTAATAATCTTGTTCCTGAAGCAAACATCAAAAGAAGAAAGATGGGTTTCGGGGTACCGGTCGGCAAATGGTTCAGAGGCGAATTACGGGAGTTCCTGCGCGAAGCCCTTCTCTCCGGCTCTTTCGAGAAAAGGGGCTATCTTAAGATGGCGATGGTTAAGGATATGGTCGAACGCCATACCTCCGGCGGGAAGGATTACAGTTTTCAGCTCTGGTCGCTTCTTATGCTTGAGCTTTGGCACCGGAGATTCATTGATTCTTAATTTTAATGGTAGCCGTTCTTTCGCGTTGATTATTTTTATATTGTCATTACCCGGCTTGCAGACTGGGGCACAATTACAAAAACACCGTCATTGCGAGGGCCGAAGGCCCGAAGCAATGACGAAAAATGGTATTAGGGGACTGTTGCGAAATGCAACAAAAGTCAAAATTAGAACCGCTTTTTATGATATACTGGAAGCTAAATTAGAAATAGTGTAAAGAATTTTACTTTAAAGGGAGGGGAAATGGCAAGTATTAATTTTAATACCGCGAATGAAACTTTTAGGAAATTACTTGGGAATGGCCTTGCATATTCTGTGCCGATGTTTCAACGTGATTATTCTTGGGAAGAGGATCACTGGGATGACCTATGGCAGGATATTTTAGAAACTTGTAAAGATCAAAAAGAACAGGCTCATTATATGGGGTATTTAGTCATCCAAACAAAAGATAATAAAAACTTTGACATAATTGATGGCCAGCAACGCATAACAACGCTAAGTTTATTAGTATTAGCTGTTCTTAAAAATCTTGAAATATTGCAATCAAAAGGTATTGATAGAGATAATAATAAGAAACGGGCCGAACAATTGCGTAATACGTATATGGGCTATTTGGATCCGGTTACTTTAATTTCAAGGTCAAAATTACAACTAAATAAGCATAATGACAGATTCTATCAGAATTACCTCATCCCTTTGCAGGCTATTCCGCAGAGAGGGCTGAATTATTCGGAAAAGTTGCTTAAAAAGGCGCTCGAGTGGCTTATCGAACGCGTTAGCAGAGATGTTTCTAATAATGACGGCATGCGATTGGCTCAATTTATTGATTCTGTCGCTGATAAATTATTTTTTACCGTTATTACGGTTACGGACGAATTGAATGCTTTTAAGGTATTCGAGACGTTGAATGCCAGGGGCGTTAGGTTATCCGCGACTGATCTGCTTAAGAATTATTTATTTTCTGTGGTTTACAGCGAGAATCCGCATGAAACAGAAATGAAGAAGATAGAAGAAATATGGGAAAAAATTGTCGGAACGTTAGGCAGTGAAAACTTCCCGGATTTCTTGCGGGTCTATTGGAATAGCCAAAATAAATTAGTCAGGAAAACAGATCTATTTAAAACAATAAAAAATTCAGTTCAAAACAAAGAGATGGCTTTTTCCCTAATAAGGGGACTTGATGAAAATGCTGACATATATGCGGCATTGCGGGATTCCGATGATGAATTGTGGACGGCTGAACAAAAGAAATACATTGGTGAATTAAAAATGTTTGGCATAAAGCAACCGTATTCTCTTCTTATGATTGCGCGCAAGAAGCTTGCGGTGGATGAATTTACGCGTGTTTTAAGGGCGTGCAGCATTATCTCATTTCGTTATAACGTTATATGTAATTTTCATACCGGCGATCAAGAAAAAGTTTATAGCGATATTGCTTATGGTATCTTTAAGGGCGAATTGGCATCGGCATATGCGATTATCGATGAATTAAAAGCGGTTTATCCTGAAGATTCCGTTTTTAACGCGACTTTTACCGAGAAAGAATTAAGTACTGTTGGCGCGCGCAATAAGAAGGTAGTGCGCTATATTTTATTTGCGATTGAAAAACACCTTTCAAATAATGATTATGATTTTGACAGCGATAAGTACAGTATCGAACATATTTTACCGGAATCGCCCAGTTTGGAGTGGTCGGGTTATGACGAGAATAGAGATGATCGTTTCATATATCGTATAGGAAATTATACTTTATTATGCGTGGCCGAAAATAGGGATGTCGGTAATAAAAGCTACGCTGATAAAAAGATGGTGTATGAGAAAAGTGGCTTTACTCTCACAAAAAAAGTTGCGGAAGATAATAATAATTGGGACGCGGAACGTATCGCAAGCAGGCAGAAAACTATGGCTAAATGGGCAACATCTGTTTGGCGGTTGGTTTAGCCTATTGAAGCGAGAAAAGGTTTATATGTCAAAACAGAAACTTGAATTAACGTGGATCGGAAAATATGATGTAGCGGCGGGTTTTATGCCCGCCATCGAGCCGAGAATATTGATTGAGGACCCCAAAAAGTCCTATGGGGATCCAAAGGCCGAGAATATGCTGATTCACGGCGACAACTTGCTTGCGCTCAAAGCGCTGGAGCAGGATTTTTCTGGCAAGATAAAATGTATTTATATTGATCCGCCATATAACACAGGTAGCGCTTTCGCACACTATGATGATAATTTGGAACATTCAACGTGGCTTAATTTAATGAGGCCGAGATTGGAAATCCTAAAGAATCTTCTTAATGAGGAACAGGGTTCTATCTGGATATCCATCGACGATGATGAGTGCCATTATTTGAAAGTTCTCTGTGATGAAGTATTCGGTAGATCAAATTTTGTTGCGAATGTTATCTGGGAGAAGAAATATTCTCCCCAAAATGATGCCAAATGGCTTTCAGATAGCCACGATCATATTTTGGTATACGCAAGAAATAAGAATGCGTGGCGTCCCAATTTGCTACCGAGAACAGAGGAGATGAATGAACGGTATAAGAATCCCGATAATGATTCGCGTGGTCCATGGAAACCAAGTGACATGCTGAGAAAAGATGTCCAAAAATCGGGCCTATATTCCGTCAAAACGCCAGCTGGACGTGTATGTAATCCTCCGGCAGGACGCAGTTGGCGTATTCCAGAATATCGATATCATGAATTGTTAAAAGACAACCGATTGTGGTTCGGAAAAGATGGCCAAGGTGTTCCTGCGATTAAGAGATTCCTTTCCGACGTTCAAGATGGAATGGTATGCAAAACTATTTGGAATTATAGTGAGGTTGGAACAACTGATGAATCCGCCAAAGAGGTGAAGACTTTTAATCCCTCAGACCCATTCGCTACTCCTAAACCGGAGCGTTTGATTTTCAGAATTTTATCGTTAGCATCTAATGTAAATGATTCCGTTCTTGATTCATTCTTGGGATCTGGCACCACTGCCGCTGTCGCCCATAAAATGGGCCGCAAGTGGATTGGTATTGAATTTGGCGAACATGCGAATACGCATTGTTTACCGCGTCTCAAAAAAGTTGTTGACGGTAAAGACGGCTTGGCATTATCTGAAGTCCTTAATTGGAAAGGCGGAGGCGGTTTCAGATTTTACAACCTTGCCCCAAGTCTACTTCGTAAGGACAGGTATGGCAATTGGGTTATTGACGAAAAATACAATGCCAATATGTTGGCCGCGGCGATGTGCAAGCACGAGGGGTTTAAGTTTTTCCCGGATGAGGAGATCTATTGGAAGCAGGGCAAATCCACAGAATCGGATTATATTTTTGTAACCACTTCTTTTGTTACTGTTGAGCAGTTAGATAAAATTCATGAGGAAATGTCTATTGGTGTAGGGAACAGGCAGGCCTGTTCCTTGTTAATCTGCGCTAAGTCTTTTGCTCCGCAATGCAAAGAACGTCACAGCAATATTACGATCAAAAAGATTCCGCAGATGGTTTTGGGCAAATGCGAGTTTGGGAAAGATAATTATGACCTTAATATCATCAACGCGCCCAAGGATGGCGGTGAAAACGGCGATATGGAGGAATAAAAAATGACTGAACGGCAAAATATAGAATATAAAACAAGCTGGCATGATGATTACCTGAAATGGATATGTGGTTTTGCTAATGCTAATGGCGGAACTCTTTTTATTGGTAAAGATGACAACGGTAATACAGTTGGTATTACTGATTACAAAAAGTTGATGGAGGATTTGCCGAATAAAATTCATGATTTGTTAGGCGTTATGGCCGAGGTCAGGCTAAAGAAAAAGGATAGGCTTTGTTTTATTGAAATTATTGTCCCGCCATATTCTGTCCCTATTTCATTTCGAGGCAGGTATTATTATCGCAGCGGAAGCGTAAAGAAGGAATTGATCAGCAGCGCGCTCAATGAGTTTTTGCTTAAAAAATCAGGAAAAACATGGGATGAGGTTGTGGAGCCGGGAGCAAAAATGACGGATATTGATAAAATGAGCGTGGATCAGTTCCTAATGTCCGCGAAGAAAGCGGGGCGGTTTCCGGCTAATGAGAAGCTGTCCTTAAAGGAATTATTAGATAAATTGCGGCTTTTAGATAAGGGGAAGTTAAGGCGGGCGGCAATTATTTTATTTGGTAAAGATCCTGGACGTTTTCATCCTTGCCTCACCGTGCGGATTGGGCGTTTTGGTATATCGGAAACCGATTTAAGATTTGAGGAATCCGTGGAAGGCAACTTGGTTTATTGTTTACAGGAAGTGCTGGAACAGCTTAACCGAAAATTTTTAGTCCGCCCGATTTCTTTCGAAGGTATTCATCGTATTGAAAAAGGGGAGTATCCTGTCGCCGCATTGCGTGAAGTTTTGCTCAACGCCTTGGTTCATCGAAATTATACCGGCGCGCATATTCAGATAAAGATTTTTGATGACAGGATCTGTTTTTGGAATGACGGGGCGCTTCCCGAAGATTTAACAGTAGAACTTTTGAAACGAAAACATTCTTCCAAGCCCCGTAATCCGATTATTGCAGATGTATGTTTTAAGGGAGGGTATATCGACGCGTGGGGGCGCGGCATAGAGAAAATTATCGACGCTTGTAAAGACGCGCGGCTTCCTGAACCTGCAATTGAAGAGAACAGCGGTGGTTTATTGGTAACGCTTTTTAACGATCGATTTACCCCCCAAGTCACCCCCCAAGTCACCCCCCAAGTCACCCCCCAAGTTATATCTTTGTTGAGAGTTTTTAGCGGGGAACACGACAGGGATGAGCTTATGTGTAAAGTTGGATTGAGGGACAAAAAAAATTTTAGAGAAATTTATTTAAATATCGCGGTTAGTATGGGTTTAATTGAAATGACCATACCTGGCAAACCGACCAGCAGTAAGCAGAAGTATCGATTGACAGAAAAAGGATATTCTTTTTTAAAAAATAAATAGACGAGGGTTGATTTACGGAGATATATGGATTATAAAGCCCAGACAATAAAAAACCGTTTAAGCTTGCGCCAGCCTCAGGCCGATAGCTTGGAAATATTGACTAAATTGACGGAATCTTTGGAGTTAGTCAAAGGTGCAAGCGCAACTGATGCGCTTACCAGAGTCAGGGCATTGTATCCTACGTGTTCGGATTTTGAGCGGGATTTTCCTTCTGTTTGTTTTTCCTTGGCTACCGGTGTCGGCAAGACGCGGCTCATGGGCGCTTTTATTAGTTATCTCTACGTGTCCAAAGGCATTAAGAATTTTTTTGTTTTGGCTCCAAACCTCACCATCTACGACAAGTTAATCGATGATCTTTCTAATCCTAATAGTCCAAAGTATGTTTTTCGCGGGATAGCTGAATTTACCTCAACGCCTCCGCGCATTATCACCGGTGATAATTATAATGAAGCGCGTCAGGCAACACTTTTTAATTCGGAAGTTCATATCAATATTTTTAATATTTCGAAAATCAATTCAGAAGTCCGTGGAGGCCGTGAGCCAAAAATTAAACGGCTTTCTGAATATCTTGGAGAATCATACTTTAATTACCTTGCCTCATTGCCGGATCTTGTGCTCTTGATGGATGAGTCGCATCATTATCGAGCTGACGCGGGTTTAAGGGCAATCAATGAGCTAAAGCCAATTCTTGGCTTGGAATTAACAGCAACGCCCATCGATATGAAGGGTGATAAATTCAAGAACGTTGTCTTCGACTACCCGTTGGCATTGGCATTACGTGATGGTTTTGTCAAAGAACCAGCCGTTGCAACTCGTAAAGACTTCAATCCTGATCAGTATAAACATGATCCTAAAGAATTGGATTTGATTAAGCTTGAGGATGGCGTTCGTATTCATCAGGATACTAAGATCCATCTTGAGATTTACGCGCGCGATACCGGCAAGCGTATTGTACGGCCTTTTGTTCTGGTTGTGGCAAGGGATACTGATCACGCTAAGGAAATTCGCGCAATGATTGAGTCCGATCGCTTTTTTGAGGGGCGATATCGCGGCAAGGTTATGGAAATTCACTCGAACCAGCGCGGTGAAGAAAAAGAAGAGAACGTTAAGCGTTTACTTTCGCTTGAGAAACCCAAGAATGCCATTGAAATCGTTGTGCACGTGAATATGTTGAAAGAAGGCTGGGACGTCACCAATCTTTATACGATTATTCCTCTGCGCGCGGCTAATTCGCAGATATTAACGGAACAAACCATTGGCCGCGGGTTGCGCTTGCCTTATGGTGAACGAACCGGCGTTGATAAGATAGACAAGTTGACTATTATTGCTCATGATCGGTTTCAGGCTATCGTAGATGCGGCTAACGATCCTAATTCTATTATTCATAAAGAAAATATCATTGAAATCGATCCGGCATTACTGCCCGCACAGCAAGAGGTAGTGGTTGTTGCTTTTGTCATTGATTCCGAGATAGCCAGTAAGCGCCAAGAGATAGCTGGGCTCAAAGATGACGCGGCGCGTCACAAAGCAACTGTTGATGTTGAGGCTCGGGAAGTTATTTCAGATACGATTGGTTCGCTCTGGGATGTAGTCAAAAACGTCAATGATCTGAAGACTTCAGAAGTTAGGAAGATTGCCTTGGAGAAGATGGCTGAACGGATTGATAGCGCTCCTCAGCAGGATTTATTTAAGGCCGAAAAGCTTGAAGCGATAAAGAAAGAATATGACGAGATGGTTGAGGAGATGATTGATAGAATTATTTCTATCCCGCGCGTTGTCCTTCAGCAAAAACATGACATTGAGGGAGGTTTTCATAATTTTGATTTGGATGTTAATGGATTGAACTATCAGCCTGTCTCAGAGGAGATACTAATCAAGACGCTTCGTACTAACGAGAATGAAGTCTTACAAAGTGCGGGTGTTGGTGTTGTCCGCGATGCGGCTGAAAAGATTATAGTGAATGAGCTGATGAATAACGATGATGTTGATTATGATCGCGAAGCTGATCTTTTGTTTAAATTGGCAAAACAAGCAATTATTAAACTCGGAACTGGCCGCGATGAAAAAAATTTACGTAATATCGTCCTTTATCATAAGCGGGAAATCGGAAAATTCATCTATGTCCAGATGCAGCCGCATTTTCATTTGGACAAAGCCGACTTTGAAGAACCTAAAATCCATCCTTTCTCAAAGATTGAACCGCATAACTTATCCAAGTATACAACCGACAGCATTCATCACTTTACTGAAACGATAAATCCTGCTCATACAATTCCCTCAAAGATTTTTGGCGGGTTTAAAAAAGCCTGTCATAATTTATATAAGTTTGATTCGAAGGCGGAGAAGGATTTTGTCGCGATTGTGGAACAAGATAAAGATGCTCTTAAATGGTTGCGCCCGGCACAGGCGCAGTTTTCAATATATTGGAATCATAACTCACAGCGTTACACGCCGGATTTCGTTGTGGAAACCAAAGACGCAATTTATATGATCGAGATCAAAGCGGAAGCCGATATTAATGACGCCGAGGTGCAAGAAAAAGCCGAGGCAGGAAAAAAATATTGTGAATCTGCCACTGGATATAATCTTCAAAATGGCGGTAAACGGTGGACGTACGTTCTTATTCCGCACACCGCTGTTTCACAAAATATGAGTACAGAAGGTTTAATAAAAGCCGGGGAATGACATTTGCCGCCCCCATATAATCCTTGACCCGATAACTTAACCGTGATAAAATTTGGGTTTGCGTAAAATAACCGGAACTTATTTGTAATCAACAGGTTAGCTAAAATTTAAAGATGAATCTCGGTAGCCATTCAGCGGACGCCAAGACTAAGATATTATACGTTTGCGCCGCCGTTTTATTAGCGGTTTTTTTTATACTGATCCTTTTTCGACCAGTTTCCTCTATCTTTCACGAGCAGGATCTTTGGTGGATGATCCCCACGCTTTCGCATATCGCCGGGCATAATTCTTTTCTTGAGACGGTCAAAATTCATCTCTTTGACCCCTATCCGACAAACAGGGGAGAGCCGTCAATGAATCTGTACTTATTTTTCATATTGGCGGCCTTTGGATTTCAGGCAAAATACTTTATCCTCGCCTCGATTTTGCTTCATATTTTTTGCGCCATTTTATTGTATTTTCTTGTCCGCGGAATCGGCTTTGATCTTCACATCGCTTTCTTGTCGGCTTTCGCGTTCGCGGCAACGTTCATCCATTTTTCATACTATATGTTTCCGATGGCGGCCCAGCATCTGGTGGCGATGTTTTTCGCTTTATTGGTCCTAAATCTATATTTAAAGACGGTTTCGCGTATTGATGAGGGCGGCGAGTGGCGGAATTATTTCAGGCTAACACTTTTCTTTAACCTGCTGGCTTCTTTTTGCCAGATCGCGATATTGATATTGCCGGCAAGTGTCCTATCGCATATCTTAATCTGCTCGAAGGACGCCAAAGACAGGGTTAGGAAATACGATATCTGGCTGCCTCTTTTTATAACCTATTTCGGATACCCGCTCATAAGGTCTTTTTATTACGGATACCCGCATCTTGAGTATTATTTGCGGTGGCAGAATATGAACATTTATTCCCCTGCGCTATTCCCGCTTATCTTTGCGGCGGCAGTCGGCTCTTTATTTTTATTCCGCCTGATTTTGGTTATTTGTAAAAAATTTAACGCCGGAAAAGCCTTTCGGAATTTATTTATAGGGGGCTCTACGCTGTATCTACTGATTTTCTTGGCCGCGTATGGACGAAAAGAATGGCTGTCGCCTTTACACAGAAACCAGATTTCCTTGTCTGATTTTTTGTCGCCTTTTAATCTAATAAGGCCTTTCTACGCGGCTTTCGCAGGTTTTCTTCAGCCGTTTAAGTCCGCGCTCTCCATAGACTCGGCCAAGGCGTATTATTACATACCCATAAAAAGTGAATTCGTTTTTTTAGCGTTATCAATTTTATTTATTTTTGTATTTTTACGGAAATACTTCGTAAAAAATAAGGCCGTTGTGATATTATTCGTTTTCTATCTCTTCGCGCTAAGGGCTATGACCGAGATATTTCTTTGGAATATGAAAGCCTCAATTCCGTCCAGATATTTTATTTATGCGACTCCGCTTGCTTCAGTTATGTTCTCTTCGGCATTCGTGTATCTGTATTTTCTTTTTATGGATAAAACGGCTCTTAAGAGGCGCGCGAAGGAGATTATTCTTATTTTGATATTTATTGGCCTTTGCATCCCGAATATCCTCGCGGTAAGGCTTGAGATTTTAAGGGGAAGGCTGGCAAACACCCTGTTTATATACGATTATATAAGGACTTCCCATCTTGTTAAACAGGATTTGGCCGTGTGTGGAGAGCTTAAACGCGTTTCACCGTCCGATTTATACATAAACGGCATTGTGCCCGTTCCTTTTTTTGAGCTGGGTTTGGATTTTTCTCCCGTCGATCCTCTGAAACTCGACACTTTCCGGTATACTCTTGCACAGGTTTTCGCGGATAGGCGGTTTTTTGAGGCAAACCTAAACAAGATACCACCTTCCGGAAAAGTTTTTGTTTATTCTGTGGATGGGCCGCGCTTAAACGACGCGGCAGGTAGGAACGTCGACCGTTTTTCGGCGGAGTTAGACAACGCCAAAAGAGAATTAGCGTCTGGTCAAAATAGCCGGGCGTTAGCTTTATTTCGCCAAGCCGCCAACAAGAGGCCGTTTCTTCTGAATTATATCTTAGCTTCTTATAAAATAGAGGACTTAAGATGGATAACGGGCCAAAGGAATCTGCGTATGTGGTTGAATGATATGATAAGCTGTTATGACGGATGCAGTATCTGCCCGCTTGAAAAACTTGCTAAAATCTCGGAAATTCTCGATAATGAGGTTAACGATTACTTAAGATGCGCTTTTTATATATCCTATTTAAGCCATCTTGAGAACAAGGAAGATGAGAGCGAATACTGGCTTTCACGGATGAGCCTTTTAGACACCAATGAAAACGTCTTTAAATTACTAAGAGAGGACGGTATGGTTAACTCTGATCGCCGGATGGCGGAGTTTTTGAAAAGGATTGAAACCGGGCAGGTTGGCGTTATTACTCAAAAAAGTTCTCTCGCGGACTTTGTCTTAGGATTAATATTAAATAAGGACACCCTCAAGCAAGATGGTTAGAGACTTGGATGTGATATTAGTTTATCCAAAGACGGGCATGGATTTCGGCTCGACAGTGGCGCCGCCGCATTCGCTTCTGGCTATTGCCGCGCCTCTCCATAAAGAAAGCCGCAAGATTAAAATTATCGACCAGCGGGTTGACAGAGGCTGGAAAAACAGTCTGATCGAGGGCTTGCGGAAAAAACCTCTTTGCGTAGGCATATCGTCTATGACCGGTACACAGATATATTTCGCCCTTGAGATAGCTAAGGTTATAAGGAATAATTCGAACGGCAAAATTCCTATAGTATGGGGAGGGCCGCACCCTTCGATATTGCCGGAGCAGACATTAAAGAGCGAATACGCGGATATCGTCTGCGTCGGCGAAGGCGACATTACTTTTTCGGAAATAGTAAAGGGCCTTCAGGACGATAAGCCTTTGTATGGCATAAGGGGAATAGGCTTTAAGGATAATGGCGGCATAAAGATTAATCCCGCCGCGGATTTGATTGATATCGAAAATCTGCTTCCGGTGCCGTGGGAATTGATAGACGTCGAGAGTTACATTCATCCCGATATGTATCTGAAGAGGTCGCGCACCCTCGATATAGGACAAACCAGCAGAGGATGCCCTTTTAATTGCGGTTTTTGCTGCAGCGCCAGTTTGAGGATGAGGAAATGGCGCGCTATGTCGGCTGAGAAGAGTTTGAGGGTTATAACCGAGCCGATCAAAAGATTTAATTTAAACGGCGTATGGATAAGAGACGACGAGTTTTACATAGACAGGGAGAGAGCCGATAAGATATGCAAACGGCTAATAGACGATAAGCTGGATATTAACTGGTACACTTCCGGCACGAGAGTAGACGTATTCAATAAAGCCTCTGATGAACAAACGGCCACTCTAAAGAAGAGCGGCGCCTATGTCTTGAAGTTCGGCGCGGAATCCGGATCCGACAGGATACTGAAATTGATAAACAAAGGCATAACTGTGGAAGGCACGCGGCAGGCCAACCTTAAAGCTGTCAAGCACACGATAATTCCCGCTTTTGCGCTGATGATAGGCTTTCCGACCGAGACCTTCGACGAGATAAACAAGACGATTGATCTTATCTTTGAATTAAAAAAGGACAATCCGAAAGCGCTCTTCGAGACGATGGCAATTTACACCGCTTTGCCCGGGACACCTATGTACGACTTGGCGTTACGGAGCGGCCTAAAACCGCCGCAAGATCTAGAAGGCTGGATTGACTGGAATTTCGACGAATACGATTTTGCCGGAAAGAGAATACCCTGGTTTAACGAGAGGGACAGGATGAGGCTCGGCAATATTTCATATATGAGCGTTTTGGCAAACGCGCTTCCTAACGCCATAAACAGCATTGATAATCTTCTTGTAAGGCGTATAGTCAAAATACTTTACGCGCCTATAGGCGCTTATTATAGATTCAGGCTTAAGATGAAATTTTATACTTTCTCGGTAGATTTGGCCGTGATAAGATACTTAAGAAAAAAAATTTTCTATAGGAGCCACGTAACCTTAAAATGAAGACCACTTTGATAATACCCACGCTTAATGAGCTGGGCGGGATGAAGGAGATTATGCCGCGAATCAAGAAAGATTGGTACGACCAGCTTATCGTAGTTGACGGCGGCTCTACCGACGGCACCATTGAATACTCGAAAGAAAATGGATATGATGTTTATGTCCAGAAAGGCAGGGGTTTAAGGCAGGGGCTAAGAGAGATGTGGAGTATGGTAAAAGGCGATATTGTCATTACCTTCAGCCCTGACGGGAATTCCATCCCTGAACTTATACCGCCCTTGATCGAGAAGATGAAAGAGGGCTATGATATGGTCATCGTATCGCGCTACGCGAAGGGAGCAAAAAGCCTTGATGACGACTTCCTGACGAGATTTGGGAATTGGATGTTTACCACGATGATAAACGTTCTTTTCAGGGCGCGTTATTATGACGCTTTGGTTATATTTCGCGCTTACAAAACGGACCTGATCGACAGGCTTGATATAAATAAAGAGGCGAAATTCCTGAAAATGGCCGAGAGGGCCGGAATTTTAATAGGATGGGAGCCGCAGCTTTCCATCCGCTGCGCAAAGAAGAAACTTAAGGTCGCGGAAATTCCCGGAGATGAACCGGCGAGAATATACGGCAAGCGGAAGATGAGGCCGTTTAAGTCCGGCTCGGTTATGCTGGCGCAGATCATTTATGAACTTTTTGTCTGGAGGTAAAGTTAAATTTATGTCCTGTTTTTTTTGGGGGGGGGAATTCGGAAGTCTTTACCATTGTCATCGTCTGGCTTGACCAGACGATCCAGACACGAAATAACATCTTACAACGTGACTGCCTGCCTGCCGGTAGGCAGGGATTCCCCGATCAGCAGACTGGGACACAATTAAACATATTTTCCGTCGATATGCCGACGGGAGATATATAGACGCTCTTTTGTAAAAATGCTATAATATCTCCGATAACCAAAGAAAATAAATTTTCACAGGAGGAGATATCCATGGCGTACATTTACGGCGACCGGAATCAAGCCGATCTGTTTCCTCGAAGCATAGAAGATTATGTGGCGCAGGATGATCCTGTGCGCGCATATGATGCCTTTGTGGAATCGCTCGATTTATTAAAACTCGGGATAATATACGAAGAAATACAAGTAGGAAATCCGGAATATAATCCCAAAGCGATGCTTAAGTTGTTAATATACGGATACTCATACGGTATCCGCAGTTCCCGTAAATTAGAAAGAGCGTGTTATCACAATATATCATTCATATGGCTTATAGCAGGTTTAAAGCCTGATTATAGAACCATAAGCAGATTCAGAAAGAATAACAAAAAACCTTTAAAGAACTTATTCAAACAATGCGTAAAACTGTGCATCAAACTTAATCTAATAGAGGGCAACACATTGTTTGTGGACGGCAGTAAAATAAGAGCCAATGCTTCAATAAACAGCGTTTGGACAAAAGAAAAATGCGAGCGTTACCTTGTAAATATAGATGAACGCATAGAATCGATTTTGGATGAATGCGATGCAATAGATGACAAAGAACAAAATGCCTCATCATTAGTAAAGTTAAGCGAAGAACTAAAAGATAAACAAACGCTTAAATTGAAAGTAAAAGACATAATGGATGAGATTGAAAAAGAGCAATTAAAATCAATAAACTCAACGGATCCGGAATGTGTTAACGTTAAAGGCCGTCAAGGAACACATGCCGGATACAACAGTCAAATAGTAGTCGACGAAAAACACGGCCTTATAGTAAACAGCGACGTTGTTAATGAGAACAATGACCGTAACCAGTTTGCCGATCAAATCAAACAAGCCAATGAAACGCTGGGTAAAAGTTGCAAAAATGCCTGCGCGGATGCCGGTTTTGCCAATACCCGGGAACTTAAAAAGATTGACGGCCAAAATATCAACGTTATAGTTCCCTCGCAAGAGCAGGAGAGCAATAAAGAATCGGAACTCTTTAACAAGAAACAATTTGAATATGACTCAAAGAACGATTGTTACCTTTGTCCGCAAAAGAATACCTTGCGTTTCAGCACGATAAATAAAGATAAACAACACAGAAAATACAGAATTACCTCTAAGCTTTTATGCCTTAAATGTCAATTTTTCGGAACTTGCGCCAAAGACAAGAAAGGCAGAACTCTGTCACGGTTAATGGATGAAGAAACTAAACTTAAACTGGAAGACAACTATAAAACAGAGCAATCGCAAGCGATATATAAACTTAGAAAACAAAAAGTTGAGCTTCCGTTTGGCCACATAAAATTAAATCTTGGAGTAAGCTCGTTTCTGATTAGAGGACTTGACGGTGTCAGAGCAGAGATGTCTATATTTTCAAGCTGTTTTAATATCGCAAGGTTGATAACAATATTAGGTGTTTCAGGGTTTATCAAGTCGGTTGCGTTCACATAAATCTGAAAAACAGCGTATGTTTGTATAAAAATCGCATTTTTATACTATTTTTCAATTTACCGACAAGTCAGATTCAGGATTTTGTGAAATTTTGTGCTATTAAGTTGTCAAAGAACTATTTTATGACTAATTGTGTCCCAGTCTGTTGTGCGGGGAATGACACAACAAGGAAACTGTTTATCTTGAAATTTAACGTTAAGCGCAGATAGAAATCAAAAATTTTGTAGGGACAGGGCCCTCGGCTTCGCCGAGAGGCGAGCTTGCCCCTGTCCGTTGCTTGTAATTATCAAACGTGATAGGGCGGCCACAGTCGTCAGACTTCGCCGAACTCTGGTGAGGGAGCCGCCCCTACATTCACCATCGGCCCCTTCGGTAATTTTTTCCATAGGTAGCTGCAGAAAAAATTTGGTGAAAGAAAACCCTTCTTTTTATTGTCTATTATAGCAAAAGGAGGATGAGTCTATGAGTGAATCAATACCGCAGGAGATGGTTGAGGGAAAGATATTTGTTATCAGAAGCCATAAGGTTATGTTTGATAAAGACTTGGCGGATTTATACGGGATCGAGACTCGCAATCTGAATAAAGCTGTAGCCAGGAATATAGATCGTTTTCCCGAAGATTTTATGTTTCAATTGACCATGGGAGAGGTTAAAAACTTGATGTTCCAAAATGGAACATCAAGTTGGGGCGGCACTCGTAAAATGCCGCGTGTGTTTACAGAACACGGAATCTTAATGCTATCCTCGGTTCTTAACAGTAAAAGAGCCGTCCAGGTTAATATACAAATTATGAGGACATTTATAAAACTGCGCAGAATCGTGGAATCGCATAAAGAGTTGTTAAATAAAATTGAAGTTATGGAGAAGAAATACGACCATCAGTTTAGGGTAATATTCGAGGCTATAAAAGAAATTATTGCGCCTTTGCCGGAAAAGCCGAAGCGGCAGATAGGGTTTCGAGCGGAGTAAATAATTTTATCCGGTTTTCATTTTCCGCCGCACCGCTCGACGTTAAATTTCAAGGCAAACAGTTTTTTAACGGGCACAAATCTATCGCAATTAATTGGTTTAATGAAAACTTCTGCAGGGGATGGGCCTGCCCGTCCTGTTGTCTATTTGGTTTAAATTACAGGGGTTCAGGCAAGCCCGAACCCTACACACGATACTGTAAGGGTCGACCCCTCGCCAGAGTTCGGCGAAGTCTGACGACCGTGTCGGCCCGAAAAATTTGTCTATTGATTTACCAGAAATCGCGGCGAAGTTCGGAAAATATGGCAATGATTTTCGTGCTTGAAGTAGGCAAGTTAGGGTATTATAATTAGAGCAGGGTTGTAAAATGCCATAAAAAGTTAATTTGGACAGCAATGGTGTAATTAGTTTAATTTTTTTATGTGGTTGCGCCGTCAATTCACAGCTTGCTAACAATCCACTTTACTACGCTTCTAACGACGAGTTAATACAAAAATGTAGATTGGGGCTTGAGGCTGAACAGGAATATCCCGATCTTGCTAAATTAACTGGACCAGAATTTGAAAGAGCTATCCCTAGTACCTCAACCACATTGAATCTGTGGGTAGAGACGTTTTAATTTGATCCTGGCATTTTTGGTTGTGAATTGCCAATCAACACTTTTTTGTTGAGCATTGCGTTTTTGATACCATGCTTTAGATTCATCCCGTAATAT
>JAZDOX010000113.1:0-4148 GCA_043798215.1 Candidatus Omnitrophota bacterium
GTTAGAATATTCAAACTCATTGAGAACCTTTCTATAAGAAATGACTTTATTTCCGTTCGCTCTGTTCCATGCTACATGCGCGAATAATAAAGCCGCGTGCGCCGCTTCGCTTGAAGGATTGACAGGATCTTTAAGCAGCGTCTTTGCCATTTCAAGCATTATTGCGGACATTTTTTTAATCATCGCAAATTCTCTTCTGTATATAACGATAATTCGACGAGACGTTCCAGGAGCTCTCCGGAGGACATGCCAGCAAAATTTTGAATAATAAGTTCCTTCGCAAAAAGACGGCAGATATAGCGCAGTTTTCTCACTCTCTCGCGCCCCGCATAAATAAAATCACGATGACCGCTGTTAATTATAATAATATTGCGTTTTTCGTCATATCGTGAACGCCATGAATATCCAGCCGCGCTTTCTAGGGTATAGTCCGGCAATCCCTTCCGCGGAAATTCACTGTTTTCGGCAGAATTCCTGAACAAAGAATCCACAATGGTAACAATGCTTTCTGCCTCACAGCATATATCGCTCCGCTGGATCACAAGTTTTAATTTACTCAAACAGGGTTCCACAGGGGCGTTAAAGACAATCATCTCGCCATCGGATTTATCAAGACTCCCCTTTCCTTCAGCAATACACCATAGATATGAAAGGTTCTCCTCTACCTGGCGTTTACTGCGATCCAGGCCAATCGCGCGGAAAGATTTCGTCTTGCCCGTCTGTACAAGCGCCGCCCCCGGCTGGATACGGGCGGAAAAGAGCGGTCCCGCGATTTCGAAAAACTCTTTCTGTTCACTTTTTTTCTCTTCCTGCCGTTGCGCGTCATAAGTCGTCACCTCATCTCGCTTCTGGGCGGTATCATTGTCACCGGCGGACACTTCCCTGCGATACGTGCTTTTTTTCTCAGCGCCAAACCAATCATACTCTTCGGGAGGCAAAGCGATCATAGCGTCGCGGAACGCCTTCTGCACAGAACGCAGTATATTCTTACTCATACGCTCTTCTTCGGCTTTGCCCTGTTCCAGAGCGATTGCCATAAGGCATTCTTTAAGAGGCGCTATAGAATCATAAAATCCCGTAAAATATTCGTCGCGTATGATCCCGTCTCTTGTGCCGGGTGTAAGATGCAAAAACGGAGCATCAATAATTCCCTGAAAATAACCGGAAGTCCATGGTTCGCATTGAAAGAAATCAAGTATGCAGATATTGGGAAGCACCCGTGTCCCTGCCCGGAAAAGACTAATAAAGTTTTCGGGATTTTTCGGTGTAATATACATCTCCACATAAATATCGCCGAAAGGCGTTTTAAACGGAAGGAGATCATGGATAAGACGGCCTTCATATTGACGCGGCTCAACGTCAAACTCCGAGCGGCTGGTTCTATCAATAATCTTAATTTTTACTCCTGAATGTTTGATACGGTCTCTTAACTCGGAGGCCAGATAGCGTTGAATTTTTTCGCCGTTCAGCATGCGAATTCCCGTAAGTAAAGGAGATACCATCAGCTGCGTTCCTTTTATAGGCAAAAGATGATGTCGAGGAGCGATAGCATAACCTGATTTATCTTTCTCCATGCTCATTTGATAAGTTTTGCCGTTTTTTCCGGAAGAGACCATTAATAATTTATGCCCAACGGTCCAAAAGCTAAGAAGGCCGATACCAAATTCTCCCTGAATATTTTGACCGCCTTCCTGTTTTAGACGCCGTTTCAGCGAATCACATATGTGAGTTGCCACATACTTAAAGTCAGGGATGCCTTCCTCAGTACACGGGATACCCTGTCCATCATCAATAACTTTAAGATAATACCCGCCATGTTCTTTGCCGCGGATAATCGTAATATGGCGCGCTTCGGCATCAATGCTGTTTTCCACGAATTCGGCAATTGCCTTTAAAGGGTTATTTTGTGAAAGCGCGATAATCGTTATCGCGTTCCAATCATCGCCTATACGCAATCGACCACGACTCTTCATATGCACAGATTTGTTTACAACGGATTTTTCGCGCATCTTCAAGTTTGCCTCCCGCTCTTATGTTACCGAAAAATTTCCAATCATCCTAACCTCGCAGAATTTATCTCTCTGAACGCCCGCTGATATACCGCTACCTTAGTTAATCGATTGATATCAATATAATAATCCGCGGGAATTTTGCGAAACTGCTTAAATAACTTTCGGACAAATTCATGTTTATTCCGATATTCCGCGCCGTAAAACCACCTACCTCCCCGATGTCGTTTCTTCTTTTTCCGAATACGCGCGGCAAGGGTCTTACGTGATGCGTCCAACTTGATCGTAAACACCTGCTCAAAAGGTAACGCTGTTCTTAAGAATTCTTCTCTACGATTCAGTCCTGTGGTTTCTAGTATGCAATTCTTCCATCGGCGCCGTGATAGCTCCCGAAACAACGCAACCCATGCATCGGCCTCACCTATAGGCGTCTGTGGAAATCGCGCCCTGTAATAACCGACACGAATCACCGGAACTTTTAATGCCTTACTTAATCTTTGCGATAAGGTTGTCTTACCGGCACCCGGTAGGCCAATGATATGAATGATAGGGGTGGTCCGCTTACGCATTTTTTCTTATTTCCAATAGAAACCTTTCTTCCGAATTTCTCTGTAGAGGCGTGTATCTAAATCAAAATTGCTTCCAAAACCCGATGTTAATACCGTACGGTATCTACGCCCGATATATTCATACTCGTTAAACCCGTTGTATTTTAATAGATAGTGCGGAATCCGCGCCCTCCTGCTTAATATATGGAACACCGCGGTAAAGAAAGTGCACATCTCGCGCTGGCCGGAACCCGCGGGGCCACCAACGCCCATGATCTCTTTATCATCGCCATTCCTTCGAATAAAAAAACTTTCAACAGGATTGCGATAATCAAACCTGTGTTCATCTCCGTTTTTCCAATATAGATTTGAACGCCGGCGGTATTCCATACAAACACGTTTTTTTGTCTACTGCGCCAAATTAAAGAATTTCTTGCGGCGCAATATCTTTATTGCCCGCGGACGATAATGCCTATTCATAACATGCTTATCGATATCCCCGATCTCACCTCGCGCCCTGGCAGGACGATACCTATCCAGATACGCACCATATTCATTCTGGTCAACAAGATGCTTAAAGATCCATTCATCCAGCCGTGAACATACTGCTTCTTTTGAAATATGCCAATATTTCCTCTTTCGCCAGGTGGATGGATCCGGATAATCGATTCTTATATGAATAACCTCCAGTTCCTTCGCGTATGGTTTAAGCGCGGCAACGCCTTCTCTTATGGTTGCCTTAAGATATCCGGAACGGTAAACAAAATTCTGTAAAAGTTTAGCAACCTCTTTCATATATTTATCTCATCGCTTCCGGTAGTATTAAGCTGTTTTGACATTCAGTCGTGAAATTCAAACCGAACAACTGCTTAATCCCGATCACAAACTTTCTTCCTGCTTTATTCCCTACTTTCCTTCTCGCACCGCTTTTCTTCTTTTAGAAACGCAGAGACAGAAGAACTGATCTCATTAAATGAAACCGGATAATAATTCCAGACCTCAACGCAGAGATTTACAACCAATGAATTCTCGTTCAATCGTTTTACCTTGTACTTTTCATGAACATGACCGCAGAAATTCCACGGCACATTGGGATCAGCATCCTCCGCACGGTGCGTCATGCAAATATCCTTGGCCCCATAATGTATATACATTTTCGTGATGATCGTCCTTAGGCTGTTGTTCCGATCGTGGTTGCCCTTGATGAAAATAAACTTGCCATTCAGCCTCTCTTCAAATTGCCGATATTTATCTATTCCGCCTTCTTTCCCGCCCTTGAAGATGAAGTCACCCAGAAAGAAGACCGTATCGTCCGGCTTAACCCTTTCGTTATGCCTTTTGATGATCGTTTCATTCATTTCCTCAGCCGTCTCAAAAGGCCGCTTGCAATAGCGGATGATGTTGAAGTGCGAAAAGTGATAGTCCGAAGTCCACCAGTAATTCATTATGAAATCCTGTTAATCTCTTCTTCGGCCGTCTTCAATTTTTCCAAAATACTTTCAAAAGACGGCGGGTCCTCAAAAAACATTTCCTGCATTTGCCGGTAGTCCTCATTTAACTGAACAATATGCTTATCTTGAGGCATTAATCG
>JAZDOX010000012.1:0-8385 GCA_043798215.1 Candidatus Omnitrophota bacterium
GTTACTCTGTCTAAAGCAGTGAGAAGCTGGAGAAAAAGTAAACAATAAGCAGAAAAAAGAAATAGAAAATAGAACAACGTAAGAAAATTGTGATTTTTGAGTCAGAAAATACTTTTTGGCTCTATTTTGCAACAACGCCATAAAGCATATTGGGGTGTATTCCCAGGGAACGAGCCACTTCTGAGGCTTTTTGGCCTTCTTCGGTAACCATTTTGACTGCAGAGATCTTAAAATCCCTGTCGAGCGGCTTCATCTTAAGATTTGCTTCCTCCATTGGACACCTGCCTTTCTAAGAGCCGGCTGTCAGCCTAACACCAACTCTTCTTTGTGTCCACTTTTTCGGGGGAAGATCCCGCTGGTAAGCTATGTTCTGACTTGATTTCCCATTGGCTGATTGGGCATTACACAATTATCGCGCCGGGCGCGTTTATCCGTTATTCTCCAGATGTTTTTTCGCGTTCTGTAATTTTTCCGAGAAACTATCTTTTTTATATCTGGCGAGCCATTCCTTCATAGTAAGCCAACCCCCGAAGCGAATCAAATAGTTGCGCCAGGAGCGGTACCATCTTTTCCATCCCGCTTCGATATTATGCAAAAAGAAGATTATCGCGGGAAAAAAGAATATATTCAAGCCAATCATAAACAGATTCTTGAATTCATAAAACCTTCCCATTATTTTTTTAACGGCGCCCTGCATCTCCTCGGTAGTCATAGGCCCATCCGGTTCGAAGAGCGGAAAATTGCCGTCATAATACTCCCAGCCGACGTCTTCAACCGGATAGATTCTGTTCTGTTTCTTAAGCCTCTCTCGCAATTCTGTTCCCGGAAGAGGCACCGGCAAAAGCATCTGAATAGTGTCGATCTTCGCTTTGCTGATAAATTTTCTATAATGTTTTATCCGCTCTTTTATGGGCATCTTAAACTCTATGCCCTCCTTCATTGGATAGCCAAAGATAAACATTCCGTGAACCAAAAATCCGTGTTTACGGAATTCCTTTGTCATAGACAGCATGTCTTCGGGCCTTACGTGTTTACGCATAGCCTCTAATTCTTCACTAATGGGCGACTCAAAACCGATAGCAACCGTATTTATGCCAGCTTGGCGCATACTGGAAAGCAGTTTGTAGTCCTTGGCTTTGTCCCATCTTATCTGAACGCCCAAATCCAGCCTTCTGCCTATCTTCTTCTGATAGTCCCTGAGCATATTACAGAAACGTATGGTCTCGTCCCTTTGTTGTCCGAAGAGATCATCGACCACGAAAAAATGGCGCGCGTCCTTAGTTTCGACAAGAAAACTTATTCTCTCAAGCAGCCGTTCCGGAGAAGCGCATCTCGGCTTTCCTTTAACGGTGCAGAACTCGCAATCCATCCCGCATCCCCTTATCCTTTCAACAGGATAAAGTTTAAGTTTGGCATAACGCACCAATGAGAAATTGGGCAGGGGCAATTTGTCAAAATCCGTTATCGGCTCTCTTTTCGGGGTGTAGACAATTTTTCCGTTTTCCAGATAAGCAATTCCCTTCACCGCGCTTTTATCCTGCTTGCCCTCAAAAACTTTCAGGAGTTCTTTTATGGTCTCCTCGCCTTCCCCGATTACCACATAATCGACATAAGAATTCAAGGCTTCGGCGATAGTCTCTTTTACAAAATGCTGGCCGCCCGCGACAGTTATAATACCCTTGTCTTTGTAAAATCGGGCTACTTTATAAAGCCTCGGTATGGTGCTGGTCAATCCGCCATAAAGCCCTACGACATCGGCCGGCCTTAGCTGCTGCAAAAATTCATGGTCGGCTCCGCCGGAAGGGCTTTTGGGCCCATATCTGCGTAGGTTGTTTTCGTCTATAACTTCGACATCCCATCTCTCGATTTCATTTACGGAGCTGGCCACGCATACCGGCCCTAACGCTGTGGTCCCCGTAGCTATACGAGAATAAATATTAAAAGCCGGGTAGGCGGGAATTACAATTCTCAATCTATGTCTTTTTTTTGATGAATCAAGCATAATCAAATCTCTTTCTATCCCAAAATCAAGAATTACCCGATGGTTACTTTTGTTTTAACAGAGTAATGCCGCTTAACAAAAGGAATATTATCGCCGCGCACTTGCTAACTTGAAAACCCCTTGACTAATGGGGGGCATTACAGTTATGTATCATGTCAAGAACTGACACCAAAACTTACCGAGCGAACTCTCCGCAGGCCTGCCTACCGGCAGGCAGGGAGTGAGTCGAGAAGTTCTGCTGCTGTAGTTCTCGACTTGGCCAATGGCCTCGCTCGAACAGTATAAAATTAATGTTACAATGCACTACTACAGAAAATAAAATCCCAACGATTCAAGAAACAGCTTGAAAATTAACAAAGTCCTGTTATCAAAAGGCGATAGGGCAACCGCAAAGGCCGCCCCTACATTAAAAATTTTCTTGCCGGTTTCGTCGGCGAGAAAAATCCGGGATTACGCGCCGCCGCCTAAATAGGCAGATTTTACTTCTTCATTCTTAATAAGGTTAGGGCAGGAATCGCAGAGAACAATATTACCGGTTTCCAGCACATATCCCCTTTTCGCTATCTGGAGCGCAAGATGCGCATTCTGTTCCACTAATAATATGCCGACACCCTCGTTATTGATCTGTGCTATAGTTTCAAACAGTATCTTCTCTACCAGCTTCGGGGCAAGGCCAAGCGACGGTTCATCAAGAAGCAGCACCTTAGGCTTCGACATAAGCGCCCGGGCAATTGCCAGCATCTGTTGTTCTCCGCCTGACAATGTCCCGCCCTTCTGTTTCATCCTTTGTTTTAAAACCGGGAAAAGGCGGAAAATATCCTCCAATCCCGCCTCTATTTCTTTTTTATTGCTTCTGGTAAACGCGCCTAATCTTAAATTCTCCTCTACTGAAAGCGCGTGAAAAATCCTTCTTCCTTCGGGACAGTGCGAAATCCCCATTCCGACTATCTTCTCAGGAGAACAGCCCTCGATGCGCTCTCCCTGAAAAAAAATCTTGCCTGCTTTGAGATGCAAAATGCCTGATATTGTCTTTAAAAGTGTCGTCTTGCCGGCGCCGTTTGCGCCGATTAGAGTTACTACCTCGCCTTCCTCCAAATGCATATCAACGCCCTTCAATGCTTCGATCTTGCCGTAAAAAGTAGAAACACCCTGCAATTCAAGTATCATGCTCTTCTTCCCAAATAAGCCTCAATCACCTTTTCATTATTTTTTATCTCTTCGGGAGCTCCTTCGGCAATTTTTTCTCCATAGTCCAAAACTATTATCCTGTCTGAGATACTCATAACCACCTTCATATCATGTTCTATCAGCATAATAGCAATCCCGTCTTCCCTTATGCGCCTGATTAAATCCACCATATTTTCGGTTTCTTTTGGATTCATTCCTGCGGTTGGCTCATCAAGAAGCAGTAAAGACGGGCTTGTAGCCAGAGCCCTTGCAATCTCTAATCTTTTCTGCTCACCGTAAGACAGGTTTTTAGCAAGCTCATTTTTTTTATTTTGTAAGCCTATGAATCCGGCTATCCGGCGCGCGCTTCCTACGCCTTTTTCCTCTTCTATTTTAAACCTCTTTGTTTTGAACAATACGTCTATTATTCCATAACGTGTTTTAGGGAAAAATCCGGACAAGATATTCTCTAACACTGTCATCTGCGGAAATAGGCGTAAATTCTGGAATGTGCGGGCAATTCCAAGACGGCTGATACGATAGGGCTTCAAGCCCGCAATATTTTTACCTTTGAACCTGATTTGCCCTTCCGTAGGCAGATAAATACCTGAAAGAATATTGAAAAAGGTGGTTTTGCCGGCGCCATTCGGGCCGATCAGCGCCAAAATCTGCTTTTCTTCTACTTCAAGGCAGATTCGGTCTAATACTCGGAGCCCTTCAAAGTTTTTTGATATATTTTCTGCGGAAAAAAACATAGTTTATTCTGCTTGCGTTTCTTTTAACTCTAATGCCCTTCTCTTTTCAGGAATAATTCCTTGCGGCCTCAATACCACCATTATTACCATCAATAGGCCAAATATCAGCATCCGGTAAAGCACAAATTCTCCGCCAAGCGTTATTCTCAAAAATTCAGGTATGCCTACAAGAAGCACAACCCCGAAAACTACTCCCAAGATATTCCCCATACCGCCTAATACGACCATACAGACCAGCAATATGGACTCCCAAAAAGTAAACGACTCGGGGCTTACAAAACCTATCCAGTACACATATATGGTGCCGGCAATCGCGGCAAACACGGAACTCATTACAAAAGAAAGCAGCTTTATATGAGAGGTATTTATCCCTGCCACTTCAGAAGCAATTTCATCTTCCCTTATGGAAACAAACGCCCTGCCTATTTTTGAGCGTTCTATTCTTCTTATGGCAAAAATAGAGGCTGCCACAAAAAACAGTATTAAATAAAAATAGTGCGTCTCTTGGCTGAAGCGAAAGCCAAATAACGATATAGGTTGCATGCTTTCTCCCACACGGGGCAGGCCTTTGGGGCCGTTGGTCAAGGAGTCCCAGTTATTTAAAACAAGCCGGATAATCTCTCCAAACCCTAAAGTAACAATTGCCAAATAATCACCCCTTAGCCTCATAAGAGGTTTTCCTAAAAAAAAACGAAAGACACCGGTAATAAATACTGAGGCGGGAAGAACGATCAAAAAAGGAAACCCCTTAATCGAAAGGATCGCCGCGGAATAAGCGCCAATGGCATAAAATGCGATAAAGCCCAAATCCAATAATCCGGTATAGCCGATAACCATATTTAAGCCTAACACCAAAATAACATAAATCCCCATCAGCGATAAGATATGGATGAGATAAAACTCTTGTTTTATGTGCAGCAGAAAAACGATAAGCGCGATAACGACAATGGAGGAAATTTCAAAAACTTTTCTTCTTTCTAACATTTTTCCCGCACTCTCTCACCAAGTATTCCTGTTGGCTTAAAAATTAATACTAAGATCAAAATAATGAACGCGAACGCGTCTTTATAAACGGAAGAAATATATGCCGCGCCTAAACTTTCTAAAATGCCAAGAATATATCCGCCTATCATCGCCCCGGGTATATTCCCAATCCCGCCTAAAACTGCCGCGGTAAACGCCTTAATCCCATAAGTAAATCCCATATTATATTTTATACTCCCATAATAGGCCCCCACTAATATGCCGGCAACGCCTCCTAATCCGGCGCCTATGAAAAATACGAGCGAAATGATTGAATCGGTATTTATTCCCATAAGTTTGGCGGTTTCTATATCGGATGAAGTCGCTCTTATCGCCCGGCCTAATTTGGTTCTGTTCACAAAATATTCCAATATAAACATCAGGGAGATAGAAATAGCGATGATAAAGATTTGTATAGAGCTTACGGTAACGGTCCCAAATTGAAAATTTCTCTCCGGAAATATTTCAGGGAATGGCTTTGACTGCGGGCTTACCGCCAACATAAATAAATTCTGCAGGAAGAGAGAAACGCCTATTGCGGAAATAAAGGGCATTAGCCTGTTTGCTTTGCGTAGCGGCCTATACGCCAGCCTTTCTATTGCCGCGCCTAAAATCCCTGATACGCACATTGAAATGATAAAAACTAAAACAAGCGTTAACAGCAGATTATTCTGAAAAAAAGCAAGCTTTGAGAAGAGCATAAACAAGAAAAATCCAAAGAACGCGCCGCACATAACTATCTCGGAATGGGAAAAATTAATCATTAAAAGCACCCCATATACCATCGTATAGCCAAGGGAAATGAGCGCGTAAATTCCACCCAGGGTTATGCCGTTTACAAGCTCAGGAAAAATTATTTCGCTATGGTCCATCTTCCATTCTTTACTTCATAACAGGTAATTTCTTTATTAAGGGTATCGCCTTTATCATCAAACTGTGTAACGCCGATTATTCCCTCATATTTCATATCTTTAATATACTCGATTATTTTTGTCTTGTCCCTGCCCGTATTTTTAACCGCCTCGATGATAATATTAACCGTGTCATACGTATAGGGGTCATACGGCTGCATATCCCTATTAGGGAATCTGCTTTTATATTTTTCGACGAAATCCTTTGACTTGGACAGCTTTTCTGGAGGCAAGCCAATCATAGTTGCCAAATCCCCCTCGGACGCATTTCCGGCAATCTTTATATATTCGGAAGAATATATTCCGTCCCCTCCGACTAATGGAACATCCAAGCCAAGCTGTTTTGCCTGTTTTGAGATAAGCCCTGCCTCCTGATACATTCCGCCAAAATAAATTGCCTGCGGGTTTAAATTCTTTATCTTGATAAGCAGGGCTTTGAAATCCCGATCGCCAAGGCTTACTCCTTCAAAACACACAATTATTCCGCCTAATCCCTGAAAGGTTTTCTTGAACTCCTCAGCCAGCCCCTGCCCATAAGGCGTCTTGTCATGAATCACCGCCACTTTAGTAAACCCCGTTAGAGAATTTCGCTCTTTTTTCTCTAACGGGGTAAAGTTATTACTTTTATAGATAAACCCGGCGGCAAAACTTCCCTGAACATCATCAGTGGTACAGGTACGCAAGACATTTTTAAATCCCTGAAAAGTAAGCTTAGGATTCGTAGAAGCAGGGGAAATCATAACTATATTATGCCTGTTATACACTGCTGAAGCAGGTATCGAGCAACCGGAATTAAGATGCCCCACAACTCCAAATATCTTTTTATCGGATACGATTTGAGTGGCGGCGCTAACCGCTTCCTTTGGGTCGGCGCGGTCGTCAAGCGCAACTAATTCGAACCGCGTATCCTTTATTACCTTATTCTGATTTGCTTCCTCTATAGCCAAAACAGCGGCATTTTTCATTCCCTGCCCCATCGCGGCGATATCTCCTGTTAAAGGGCAGACTAAAGCAATCTTAACCACGGCTTCTTTTTTAGTTTCTTTTTTTGCTCCGCAGCCATTTAAACAAACGCCTGTCCAAACCAACAGCGCAAAACATAAAAGCCTCTTCACCTTTTTATCCTCCCATTCCTTACAATCTTACAAGTAAGACCATTTATTTTGTGGGCACTTCACGCGCATCTTTTCGCGGCGATGTTCGGCTTGCTCCTGCGGCAATCCTCACTCGGCGTAAATTTTTGCGTTCCGCTTCCGGTTAACGCGGCGGAATCCGAGCCACAAAAATTTCCGTACGCGCCGCGAAAAGACGCGTATAATCTATCCCTGTCTCTTTTTGACACGTTCCCAATTAGCCGTAAGTTCCATTGCTTGAGTTATAAGATGTCATTCCCCGCGCCAGCCAAAGGCTGGTCCGCCTCTGGCGGAAAGGCGGAATCCCCGCCTGCAAGATGGCGGGCAGGCAGTCACGCTGTTCGTTCTGAACCATCTCCGTCTGAGGAAAGTTGTTAGAAATTCTTATATTTTTTCAGATCTCTATAAAAATTCTCGTGCGCGCCTAATGCGATCAAGATACGTTTTTTACTGTCCCACTGATATGCCAATAGATATTCTTGTTTAACCATCCGAAATTTGTGTACCCATATGTCGGCAAGATCGCCTATCTTTCTCTCTCCGATTTCGGGACGTTTAATAAGCTCTTGGACGGCTTCGTCCAAATCTTTAATTTGGTTATTTTTTAACTTTTTTTTCTGTTTGGCAAAAATGGGGGTTTGTAATATCTCGATTTCCAACTTATTTCCCCTCGCCGAATTCGTAGGGAGTTAATTCTCCGGACATAGCCTGTTCGCGCCCCACGAGAATCTCCTGGGCAAATGAAAAAGAAATATCCGGATTGTCTTCGAGTATCTCGCCCATTTTTGCCCAGTATTCAACTTGACCCGCTAATGACCTATGAAAAACCCGGCAGCGAGTTCTCGCTTTTCTGGCTAAAAAATCTGATATTCTTATCGCTATTGACATACGACACCTCCAATCCTGAAACTATGATTACAAGCGGTTTCATAAGTTCCCTTGTTTCAAGTTGCAAAGCGTCATTCCCCGCCTGCCTAGCGGCAAGGCCGCTGGCTTTATGCGGGGAATCCAGTCACGCAAGTCTGGATTACCCGATCAACAGACTGGGACACAATGTAGTTGCTCGATTTATCGAGCACAACATATCGGCCCAATAAATTGGGCAGCTACAATATGTTGATCCATTTAGTCAAGAAAAAGGGTTATGACCCAGTCTCCAAGTCGGGTAATGACAGATTGTGATAATGACTTATGAAACCGCTTGTCGAATAGCATAAATTGTGGCATATTGCAACAATTTTTAATAACGTTTGAACGGAATTTTTTTTCGATTTTTTCAGCAAAATGCGAAGGAGTTGTATACAACTTCCAGCCGAGTGCCTGATTTTTGCTCTCTTACCTTTGTCTTACACTCGTAATAATACGCCAATCTCTCCTTTCTCGCAAGTTTTAAA
>JAZDOX010000038.1:0-73964 GCA_043798215.1 Candidatus Omnitrophota bacterium
GTAGTAAGGAGAAGTTCCTGCGAGTGTTGACGGATTAACCCATGCTTCTATTGTCAACGCAGTTGTTGTATCGAGAGGACTGGCGGTAGTATCTGTAATTCTCACACAATCATTTGTACCGTCGAACTTCATTCCTTCTATGGTCTTGGCTTCTTTAGTCCATGTTGAGTCTATGTTCTGGGTGTAGGTTATGGCTTCGGGATTCTTGGTTACGTCAGTTGTCCAGATGCCGGTTTGGGTGTCGTATGAGCCGGTTTCCTGGAAGGAATTGGCAATATATTTGGTTCCAAAAATAGCTCCATCTCTATTGCTGCCTTTTCCGGAAAGATCTCTGGCGTCATTTCGGCTGTAATCATGATGCAAAATGAGACTTTCCTCTTTAACAATGCCGCCTTTATAGCTGGAAAGCGCCTCAGATCCAGAGAGAGCGCAATCATAGATTTGAACATCAGAGATGGTTCCATCAAACCACTCGCCGCCGGTTTCGCTGTATCTACCGATCAAAGTAATGCCGTGATTATTGGTAAAGGTCTTGGCTGTCGGGCCGGCCTTAAGCGCTCCGTCAACATATAGGCTCGCGTTGGTTCCGTCATAAATGCCGATTATCTGGTGCCATATTCCGACGCTAAGGGTTCCGCCGGTTATCCACCACCCACCACCGCCGTTCTGTCCAAACGAGACCAAATTGGCACTCGTTATGCCTATTTGAGCCAATGAGGAACTTGTGCCTACTATCGTGCGCCATATGGAGTTATTCGCATCTATCTTTACCCACGCCGATAGCGTAAAAGCTTTTGTCTTATCAGGATTTAATATCTGACTGCAGGTTACATAATCATCCACCCCGTCGAATTTCAATCCGCCTCTTAAATCTGTTTCTTTAGTCCAATCGGCCCCGTTATAGCGGTAGACGTTGCCGTTGGGCTCTCTTGCTTCCCGAGGCAAATTATATAAATCGTAGTCCACTTCCCTTATCTTATTCGATTCAAGACAAAGATCCTTTGCTGAATCAAGTGTAAAGGTAACATCCGAATAAATCCTCTCGGTATAACACCCAGCCGCATAATCGTAAGTAGTGATTACTGCCGAAACTCCGGTTGCCTTTGAGACAATATAATCAAGGACGCCGTCATTCGAATAGAAGTAGCGAGCCTCCTTGCCGTTTACCTCAATAACCTTCGTAATCTTGCCGAGCTGGTCATAGGTTCTCGCAGATGAGCCGGCCGGATTCTCAACAAGCGCTTCGCCGTGCCATCTCTTCAGGAAGTCGTATATTGATATCTCTATGACATTGGAGCTTGATTCCATAATCTTTACTTTATCTTTGGCTATGCTTAATACGACTATATAATGGTCGCCGTCAACATAGGCTATAACCGGCTGGGTTATCGCCTTTAACTCATCCAAGCTCATATCTTTCTTTATTAAATCCACCCCATATTTTATCTTTGCCGTCTGGATCATAGCATCCATAGAGGTGTAGACTTGGCCTAAGTTGCTTTGAGATGAAATAACGCACAGCAATATGTCGCGGATAATGGTTTCAGCGGCTATATCCACAGAAGAGACGTGAACAAAACCAAACCTGTCCAACAGGTTCTTTAAAGAGACAACCGCGCAGTTTACCGCTTTGGCGTAGACGTTTGAAATCCACGATGTTATATTTCTTATAGCGCCTTCGATTAATTTCAACGCGCCGTCGGTTAATTGCTGAATTCCTAATTTTTGGGCCTCTACCAATTTAGCGGCGCCGTCAAGCGAGGCAAAGTTCTCGAGGAAAGATTTAACTCTGTCGGCTACCTGACTCAATAAAACCGTATCCTGTTTTATCGTTTCTGACCAAATAGGTTCGCTGTGTCCAGCCTCCCTATTATTTATCTTCATGCGGATTAAGGCGCCTGTGGCGGGATTATACTCTTTGATTGTTAAAGTATCCGCTTTAGTTATTATAACCTCGTCGGCGGACAAACCGGCGGCGCCTGTATAATAAACGCGATACTCTAAATTCATTCCGATCTTTCTCGTAAAAGTAACGCCGAAACTCTGATACGCGCCCTGCTTCGCAAAATCCGTTCCTTTAATATCTCTCGAGGCAATAACTTCTTCCGAAACGGTATCATAAACATCGACGGTTGCCGCAACAGCGCCGGTTATGTTATCGTCCGTTCTTAAACGGAAGAAAGCGTTATAGGTAGTTGCGCTTTGGGCGGCTTCTGTATATTTATCCGCGCTTGCCGTTAAATAACCGGTGTCGGCCAAGGTCAAGCCCGTTGTCCTGCCTTCAAGCACGTTGTTTATAATGGCGGTGTCGCTGTCTATCAATAACGACAGCAGATTATCCATCGCGGCGCGGTTGCCGAGATTTCCATTTTTCAACTGGCTCTCAAAGAAAGCGAATGTCTGATCGAAGGTCTCGGTCGGCTTGCCTTTAAGCTGGCATTTTATAATGTTGTTTCCCATCTCGAAACCGTCGGCAACGCTAAAGATATTCATAAGGAGTTTAAATTCGTCTTTTGTTATGGGAAGCTGCGCGTCGCCTTTTATTGAATCGAGATAGGCTAAAAATCCCTTGTAGTCATGATGATAGATTATCAGTTGCTCTGTTTCATAAGGCAGAAATACACCTTTATTTTTTAAGGCCTCTATATTACAAGAGCCTTGGAACTTGGTATTTTCCAGCAACACGGCTACCTCATCTTCGGTTAAGCCCTGCCACCTTAAATCGTAGGCCACTGTCTCGTATTCGGAATAATCTTTATTCTTATATTGCTCCATAAGCGAGGCATATTGCGTTCTCGTGGCATTTACCAATTCTATATCCAGATCGAGTCCTTCAGTTCCTATGTCATGAGCTAACGACATAAACCACAAAATATTTTGCAATTTTTCAGACAGGCCCATTCTCTCGGCGATAGCCATAGCATATTCATTGACCCTGCCGCAATGAGCCGCGATGTTGACTCCGCCGATAGCGAGAATCTCATTCCTATTCATATCATAAATTGTTCCGGTCGCATCGGCGATTATCGGGTATTCATTCTCCGATGTCTCGGAATAAACAGCTAGATAACCTTCTGAATCCACAACATAGTTGGCGTATCTTACCTTGCCGCTTAAAGAATCTATGTCATCTTCAATTATTGTCCCAACCTCGCCCTCGGCTGAAGCGGCGTCGTGGACGGTAATTTTTTCTCCGTTGGCCGTTGAATAATCAACCTTAATACCGCCTGAATCGTCATATCTTGCCACGGTTGCTGAACCATTTCCTGCAATGCCGGTAAAAATTTCAATTGCCGATTTTGATGTCATCTGCTCTTCTAAAGCGTCAATGCGGCCATAAAGAACATTAAACGCTGCCCACGCTTCTTCGACATCTTCCGTCCGCGGACTCAATCCATCCACAAAGACGCTGTTCTCAAGAACCTCTCTTATAATATCCGCCAACTCGGCTTTATAGTAGTCGGAAACATTGCCTTCGGGCGTAATCTTAACTGTATCGCCATTCTTAATTAGCGCCTCATAAATCTTATCTTCATCGCGGGCGTCTTCTATCAACACCCCATTTTCCATATCCTCCAATTTAATGACCACCCCATTAAAACACTCGTCTATCTTTTTGCATAACAGGCTCATCATACGGGAAGGACGCCCATGCATACCCTTCGCAAGCTTGCAAACCGCCTCTATAGAATATTCGCCGCTTCCAGACGACCCATCGGATAACGATACGCTCCCTCGCTCGTCGGTAAAAAAGCTGCTTATCCACGAGCCAAGCTTGGAGACAAATCCACCAACCATAACCTTCTCCATCGCTATCGCCGGCAGAAAACCTGTGATAATCTTTTCTGTCTTAATGTCAGGTTTGACTTCTTTGGCGTCAACCGCGGCGACTTCCATCTCATTCTCAACATCCATCAATCCAACCGCCGCCAAGACCTTGTTGTATTTGGTCTCTTTGATAGCCTTTCCGGTTATTGCAGTGTAATAAGATCCTAACTTTGTAACATCGGCTATCTCAAAAGATACAAGACGATTTTCATCTCTTATTGCGACAAGAACTTTTAGCTTGTTTCCGTCTCTTGAGATGGTAGCATCCGTTAAATCTATATTTCCATCTGAACACAGCAATTTGCAGGTTTCTGAATCTATAATCAAGACTATATTGGCCTCTGAGACATCCTGGTTAGGCAGGTAAACATTGATAAGCTCACTGGAATTTGCGTCTTTCCCTACGCCTAAATCATAATCTTCATACACCGCCAATCCCGCCGCTTTTATTGCGTCTGGGTCGTTTGAATCTTTGAGTTCATTCCATTTGGCGATTAGGTAATCTTCTGAGGCTTTATCCATAATATTTCTTGTAGTGCGAAGCGAGGCGCGGGTTATACTATATTCGATGAGCTTTATAGCCTCATCTCTTCCTAAGTAATTTTTATCTAAAGGATTAATGGTAGTTCTTGTTACTATGTCGGTTATTCTTGCGGCAAGGTTTGCGGTTGCTTCTGTGTCGGCTTCTGCGATTATCTTGCCGTCTGCGTCTAAGTCCGAGGGCTGGACCGCGGCGGCAATTTGGGTGAGGTAAATTGTAATGCTTTCATCGCGCGTCTTTCCAGCCACAGGCGGAGCGTTCTCGAACTTGCCCAATTGATATTTGCTTAAGATAGCCTTACCCGGGTTGGTTAACTGCATCCTCGCGGTCAAGATGTCCTCTTCCATATCGCGGGCGTCTGTTCCTGTGAGATCAGCGAGGAAGTTTATGTGATTCTTGAAGGCTGTGTCTGTTATGCCATTAGCGGCAGTTCGCAGGAGATTCTCAAGGCCTTTTTGTCCTTTTATTACGGCTATGTCCATTCTCCTTGAGTCTGTCTCGTTGTCTCCGTAGAGATGGGCAAACTCATGGGCAATAAACTTATATATCGCGAATCTATTGCCGTTGGCGTTTACTATAATCTTATTGCCTTCCTTGAAGGCTGGGACATCGGCGGGAAGTCCGTCTCGTATCTCGATTGTCGGAGCCTCTCCCTTGACCGAGACGTCAATAAGCGAGGTTAGGAATTTGACTGTCCTCTCAAGGCCCTCTCTTTGATCATCGTAGGATTGAGCGGGAATGCCGTCCAAGTATATCTTTATCTTATTTTCAAGGCTTACTCTTTCATTGTGGACGTCTTTGTGGGCGTTGATTAGCTTTATTTCGTCAGCGGTGGCTCCTGTGTAGTCTGAAGATACAAGAGTTAAGGCCGCGCCGGTATTTACTCCTTCACTTCTGCGGTAGACGTATTCGTCGCCGGGCTTTTGGATGTCGGGGGCGTCGCCGGAGTCGATTAAATCTTCATAGAGATCGGCTATAGCTTCATTCATCGCCGCGGCGCTAATTTGATCGGCTAATTCTTCTTCCGCAGGAAGCCCGCTTTCAATGTATTTATCAAAATACTCGATTACTGCTACGGTTATCTCATCATCGAGGGCAGATTGGCTGCCGGAGAGTTCGGGAATGGACGAGGGGCCGGCAATATCTACCTCGATAAGATCTGCCATCTCTTCAGCAAGAGTTACTTTGTTGTCAAACGGATCGCCGTCAAAGACAACCACAGACAATAGCTCGGTTGCTTCGTGAGCGATATTAGCCATAACTATATCTCTTTTGCCCTGCGCCAGCATTTTATCTATGAATTGCCTGGACAAATAAATGGTCTGTGTAACTTGGTCGGAATAGCCGAACGACCAGTTGTTCTCATCTTCAATTATAATGCCCGGCACAGGCTTTCCATTCGCATCCGTAACATCAACGAGAACCACTTTGGCGGCTTTCAATATGTCAACCACATCTTTATATCCCATTCCCAGTAATTTAGCGAATGTCTCGGAGACAAGGCCATTGTATAAATCAGGCTCGTTAAATCCGCTAACATTACCATCGTATATCGTTGTCTGCGGACTATTTTTACAAGCTTCAAGCAAGTCATCTTCCTCTATGTTGCCAAGGCCTTTTTGGATGGACTGCCCAAGAAAAGACTTAAATTCAAGTTCTATTTCAGCTTCTGTCACCCCGATGGGGGTAAATTCTATTAAATCGCTTTCAATATTATCGAGATCCTCCAACGTTATATCGTAAGGAAGCGCGCCCTCTTCTAAGCAATAGCGCAGTACTCTCCATTGTAACAATTTTAAGTCCTTTATCGTATTTCTCAAACAAAAGTAATATACCTCGGTATTGGTGCCACCGCCACATCTGAATCCTTTTTCTATCAAATCAACGATAATCGATTTTGCCGCCGAAGCAAAATCATACGCTTCTTGAATATCATCATATTCTGTAATTATCTCTAACGCGCTTGTGCGGGAATAACCAAGGTTGATTATACTCTCAAGCATATCTTTCTTAGCCACCGCCTTATCATAACAAAGATCCTCTGTGCCGCTTTCGTTTTTGCCGGTGTATTTAAGAATAAAATCTAAAAGCTCCCGGGAAGCCGAAGTAACCGTGCCGGTGTCTGAGTATACGAAATTGCCCGCACTCGTCTTGATGGCGGCTATCCTTTGCAATTTTGCCTTTATATCCAGCGCGCGATCCAAAGCTTCACTGCAAGACATTCTCGCCAGCATAAAGTTGGCGCAGGCTATATTGAATCCATATTCATTGATTAATTTGTCTCTGACCAAGAGGCGCTCTTGCGCAATGGCAATTGCTTTGCTAATCCTGTTCTTATTTATAATCCGGAATGCCTCAGAACGAGTTAATCCTAAATCCATTAACTGGCAAAGTAACGATTTACCGTCCCTTTGGGCTGCTTTAAGCTCATCTATAATATTGATAGAGTGTGAAGAATATAATTCTAAAGATTCCCTATAAGTAAAACCTTGCAATCCTAATCCCCTTATAATCTCATTGCTGCCGCCTTGTCTCAGGAACTCGATCAAAGCCTTATATCCCTTACCGGAATAGATAAATTCACATAAATAAACGCTTACTTTTCCTGTCTTAACTTCTGGGGAATTTTCTATAAGATAGGCCACGTCGCGCGCTCTGCCCAATAAAACCTCTGGATTCCTAGCGCCATTGTTAATTAAATTCTGCGCGAAAGAACCGCTGAATCCTATATCTTTTAATTCCCTGATCAGGGAATTAATTTCGCCAAATAACGCGATGGCGTCATTTTCCGTTATCACCCCGTACGAAATCAAAAGATCCTTCGCGTTGCCATCGCTTAGCATGTCTTTTCTTACACCCCTGGTTGCCTCTATATTTTTGAATACATTATCAAGAACAGCCACAGTTTTCACCATATTATAGGAATAGAGGCAATTTATTATTTCATAGACGGCTATTCCAGTTTGAACCAAGCGATCAAATTCGTTCACCGGGAAAATCGAAGAGATCAATCTTCTTCTATAAGAAGCGGGATTCTTGCACATTTCATCCGTTATTTTATTATTATAATAATCAACCAGCGTCTTAAGTCTTGCGCTCAACGCATTATAATCATAGTTGAAATTCTTGTTTAAAATATTCTCCTTCTCTTGCGCGGTTAAAACGCCTTTCTCTTTAAGAAAATCGAGGCCGCCGCTATAATATCGGACAAGCGCGTTTGCCATTAAGCCGCTCTCTTCCGCTGAAATTCCCGCTTCTTTAAAAGAACCTGTCAACGTTTCTTTTAATTGGACTTCCTGCCTTGATAAGCCGCCTCCTCTTATCCTGTAAACCCCATTATTTTCGTAGAGAACGGCCGCCATATCCTCAAGCGCGCCGCCGACGAATACCTGATTTTCTCTCAATAATCTCCACATCGCTTCCTGAAGTTCCTGGATCTCGGGAATTGAACTGTAGAAGCAGGTAATAACGACGGGATTGCCATCTCCATCAAGTAATGGATTTCCGTTGGAATCTTCAAGAATAACCTCTTGTTCTGTCATCGAGAGAGTTGAACGAATGGCATTAAGAGCGGTTTGCTGTGTCGAAGTTATTATTTCTAATCCTTCATAGCGCTCCAGCTCGGCTATTTGGGCTAGTGCTTCGTTGAGAATAAAGATGGCATAATTGTGGTCTGATTCGCTGTCATTTTGGTTTCTGGCGTTAACAGCGGCCTTCAGACTGGTTATGGCTCCGTCGCTTAAGACAGCGGAGGCATCATCAATGATAATTTCTCCTTCGAAAATTTGATATACCGCGTCAAAAGCGATATGCTCGGCTTCGTGGCAGAAAGCGGCTTCTTGTTCATTCATCGATAAGTCCTTTGATATTAAGATCAAAGAGCCTATCTTTAAGGCGCGGGCAGGGATTAAATCTCCGGCTTTGTAACCGCTTGGTATTGTATCTGTCGCCTCGTATACGCCAAAGGTGTCTATGCCTAACGCCTTTTGTATCTTTTCTATTACGCTCTGCGAAACAAGCGAAACTCCGGCGTTAAACTGTCCGCCTAAATCTACGATGGTATTCTCAGTCTCAACCAATTCCCTTAAACGAACAACCGCCACGGTTAATTCTTCGGAGCCGCTGGGGGCGATCTCGATATCGCGGATGCGGGCGTCTAACTCGTCGGCAAACGAGCATCCGGCATTTATTATCGGCTCGTGAGAATCCTGACTCTGCGCGGCATCTCCGATCTGTTCAACGGTAGACGCTTCCTTCTTGGTCAAAACGATCATATTTTCGATGAGATTAAAACCATCAAAGTCCCCTGCCACCTTAACTTCGCCAAGGATAGCGGGCAAGACATCTTTATCTTCATCGAAAAGATATCCGAATTTAGAAGCTTTTATGGCGGCGATCGCCAAATTCATAACCGAATCCGACATAAATGTGTCGAAAGCGATTACCAGGCTGCCGTTTGGAACCAAGCTGTCGTAGACGGCATTGAGCTCCTTAACCGCGCAATCCATATTATAGAAAAGAGTCGGATCGACTATAACCGCTATGTCTACGGTATTGGGCCTATCGGCAAAGTAAGCGGCGTTTATGTTCTGTTTGAGGGTGTCAACCATCTCGAAGCTAATATCCTCAAGCCCAAACAAATCCCTGTTTTCTTTTGCCTCCACCAAAAATTCAAGATTAACATCTATTCCTTTTATCGCAACCGTCTGGCCTGTGGCTTCTTGAAGGCCTCTTTGAAGCGCTAAAGCGTATGAGCAAGAACCGCAATTAACAGCCACAGCGTTAAGTCCCTCTTTGGCGGAATAATCTATCCTTGCGCTTCTGAGGGCATAATTAATATTCTCGGCAAATTTAGTGTCCTTCGCATATTGGTCTATTAACATTTGGGCCTGTTCTTTTATATCGCCTGTCTGCGCCAACACGAATTCTGCGTAATAATTTTCATATCCGGGGCTGCTTAAGAGATTGTATTTGGTCAGGCCTGCGGCAAGGCTGTCATCCAAAATCATTAACTGCTTTGCAACCTCATCTTTTAAGGCGCGGTTATCGGTTATCCAGTTGGGCAGATAAGAGACAACGATTGGGATTGCTTCATTGCCGCTCGCAATGCCGCCGGCGGCGTCATTTTGCCAGATGTGATAATAATACTGCTCATCAAAAGACAAATCGGGCTGCGCAATAAATCTTTTCTCGACTATACCTTCCGAGGCAATTAAAAGATGTGAACGATTTAATTCCGCGGCTCTGTCGTAATAACTAATGTTAGGCGTTAGATCTTTTAATCTCTCTTTAATCTCGCCAAGATTCGTTGAGGATAGGAAATTGCTGTTGTAAAATAGTGCGGCTTCTTTTACTTTTATACCTAATCTGTCTATTTCAGTATCGCAGATATGCTTTATAGAATTGTGACCGTCCATATCATTGACATGGATCAGGACGTAAACATTCTTCCCATCTCTTTCACCCCTAATGATAACCCCGGAGCAGCTGGATAACTCTAAGATAACCGCAGCCTCGCCTTCCGGTATCTCGGCAACCATGAAATGATCAGTAGGAACATTTATCCTTCCACATATGGGCTCTTCGAAACTGATCGTACGTTCAGTAAAGCGCGGGGTTGGCATATTGCTTTCCGATATCTCATAAGTTGTATATTCACTCTTTGTAACCTCTAATAAACCCGACAAAGTCCAACGTTCATAACTTGTTACCGCCTTTCTTAATTGCGCCTTAAAATCGGTGGTTGTTGCCGGCGAGACTGCGGCCAGCATATCTGAAACATCTACAGTTATATTTACTATATTATAATAAACGGTTTCGGTCGCGAAATCATCAACCGCCGCGCAAACACACCATCGGTATCCTAATTCGCTCTTATCCAGCGCTCCTTCTATAGAGAAATCTCCAAATTGCACTAACACTATATCATCGGGCGAATATTTCTCGTAAATCTCATTTAAGCTCTCGCCGTAATAATAACCGGTTACAACATCCTTGCCGTCGATGGTCTTTATTACCCCGTAGGCGAAAGACAAAGGTATCTCCAACATAATTTCATTGGCGGCGCAAAGAGCGATATTGAACAAGTCCGTCTCGGCCTTCTTTGTTGTATATAACTGGCCATTCTGGTGGGTTATTACGCTGGATAAGCTGTCTGCGCTTAAGGGGTTGACGCCTTTAGGTTCTTCAAAAGACTTAAATGAGTCGCTGGAAGTTTCTCCGATGGCTATTGATTCATCCGACACATACGACCTTACTATCTCAACAGCGGTTGCGGTGGTAGAAACTATGCTGTAGGATTCTACGCCGGCAGAAACCAAAGCGGATTCGCCCTTGGCCAACGTAATAGTCGGCTTGCCTGTTGCCCTTAATTCAACGGTTCCGCTTAAGACAGTGATTATCTGGAACTTCTCGTTCGTCTGCTGGTTAGAGAGAGTTGACATACCGGCCATATCTATCTTATCGACCTTAAAGAACTCGCAATCAACCAAAGTCTTTATCTCCGGCTGCGAAGTAACTTGAGGCGTCCTTATGAAGTCGTCTTTGGTCGTCTTTCTGAAATCAAGGACGTCCATACATTGGCTTATATGAAGCTGTCTCTTTGGAAGCCTGTTCCAGTCCCATGCCCTGTAAGTGATACCGCTTGACTGTTGGATTTCGGCTATTCTGCATCCAGAGCCTATGGCGTGAATAGTAGTGGAAGGAATATAATACATCTCTCCTTTGGTAACCACGAATTTATTTAGATATTTATCGGCTATATCGATATTGCCGGCGTCTAAGTCTTTTCTAAATTCATCTCTTCTGTCTATTCCAAGCTCAGGATTATACACCTCTTCCTTAAAACCAAGATACAGAACGCTTCCAGGATCGGCGTCCAGAACATACCAACATTCGGTTTTGCCCAAATCGCCTTCCTTCTTGGCGTATTCATCATCTGGATGGACCTGAACAGAGAGGTTCTCGCTTGCATCCAAGAACTTAACGAGGATTGGATTCTCGCCATCGGTTATGTCGTTGATATCTTCGCCCATAATATCTTCACCTGCTATCTTTAACAGGGCGGGTATGGATATCGTAACGCCGCTTGTGGGTAAAACAACCTGGCTTGGGCTGTCCTTATGTCCGGACACTTCCCAGGACTCGCCTATCTTCTTATTGTCATAGCCGGAGAGGCCTTTCAGCGCGGCTATGAAATCTCCGCCCCAGGGCTTTTCGACCAAGTTATCCGTCTTCGGCTTTATTATCTGGCTCTTTAATGTGTTTATATCGGTAACAGCGTTATTGTATTGGGTAATATACTCTTGTTTTTTGGCCGCTATCTGGGCAAGAGTAGCTGTCTGCATATTCGTCGCTATCTGGCCAAAGGAATACTGGTTGCCATATTCGGTCAAAACAACGTCCCAGTCTTTCTTTCCGTCGCGGGCTATATTGGTCTTCATACGGCATCTGCCGTTTACCGGATCATAGACATCGGTTAGAGCCTCGCCTTGCTTGAGGCTCATATAACCGGCCTCGACCACGTTATAGGCTATAGCATTCTGGGCGTCTAAACGAATTATCTTGGAGCCTATGACAATACAGTTCTCGACGTTCAATTCTTCGGCTGTTACCCCTATTAAGATACTGTTTACTATCTTGCCGCGTTTTATGTTGCAATCTCTCATAACAGAACCTGAAATAGTAACTTCCTGAGTTAGGGTGTTTGTCCCATCAACCCATCTATCGTCGGCAACTCCATAGAATTCTCTCATTGCCTTTCCTTCGGCGGAATCTTCCAAAAGCTTCATATTGTTCTGATAATAGAGGTTTACCTGGCCGTAGTCCCACCAAAAGCTTCCATTTCCGACGTCTTTGTAGCCGAAGAGCCTCTTATCGGGAGACTGGGTCTCCAGATAATCTTTTACTTCTTTTGCCTTGCCCGATACACCCGAAGAAGTCCATTTTTGGTAGAGATCGGGATCTGTGTCGAGCTTTTCTTTCTTAGCAGTAAGTTCGGGATTAAAAACATCGAGAAGTTTATCAAGCGCCACTTTATCCCACGAGAAAGAACCCAAACTCTTTCCAGCCACTCTCTTGTCTTCCTCATTTGGCGCAACCAACTCTACAGCCTGGTCATAAGGCGTCTTTTCTCTCAATTGAGCAACATCGTTGTTAGCGCCCAGAATAATCAGGCCGTAATCCTTAAAACTCTCATCTAATTCAGCCTCTACTGCCAAAATTTCCACGTGGTGTTCCCCGTCGAAGCTAACATCGGCATTAGGTATAAAGACTTGATCTCCCCAGAAGACGCAAAGCCTTCCATCACGGGTATCGGCAAATAGGCCGGTCTGATATATTACTTCCTCAAGAATGGTTACCGGTTCCTTTACCCCGCCAACATCAACCAACTGGGGAGCTTTTATCGCCGGCTTGTTGTTGCCCTCGGCGCCCGGAAGAGGAGCCATCCTTGTCCCTTTACCTGCGGTGTGATACATTGCTATCTTCTTACCCGCGGCTAACTCGGCCCCCAAATCTATCGAAGAAGCCATAGCCTTTAATTCAGCGTTGTTCCAGGCGTTTAGGCTACCCAATAGATTGCCCGCCCCGCCTGATGCCCAATCCGCTTCAGAGACCGAAAGAATGACCGCGCCGCTCTTGGTTACCTGACTGCGAGTAGCCTCAAGGCGGGCCTGCCAGTAATTGGCCTGGTCTTCTGTTGGAGAAACAACAATGATGTAATCGAAACCTTTATTTTGCTCTACAGCTTCCTTCATCTTATTGATAGAACGTTTGTGCTCGACTATCGAGGAAGTATCCTTTGAAAGCTCACATGTTTCCGCCATAAACGAAGCAAGAATCTTTTTCTTTAGCTTATCCGCCATATCGAATTTGCTACTGGCAGTGTCTAAATAAAATGCGGGATAGCCTGCGGTGGCAAGAATATTTATGATGAAATCCTCGATATTTAGCTTCAAGGTATTATCAATCCCGCCTTCTATCCTTCCCGTTGAAGCCAAACTCTGCAATGTCAAAGCCATAGATTCAAGGTAAAAAACGGGGGTATCCTGCAATCCTTCAAAATTATAGGTTGAAAGCAATTCCGTTCCACCGGAGACGCTTTGCTTAATGGCCGCCGCAAGGACATTTATTTCGTTTACCAGCGCGGCTTTCATAAGCGTGTCGGAAACGATATCCAGAAAATCTTTAACATCGTAGAGAAACAGAGGGTCGGTGGTTTCTTTAGCCGCCACAGCTTTAAGCGTTATCGCCATATTTTTAATGCGGGCGATCATCTTTATTCTCTTATCTGCCTTAACAAGATAATCCGGTTCTTCTCCCGCCGCGCCGATCAATATTTCAGGCATAAGCACGAGAAAATCCGTCATCGTCAAATTCTCGCTAAGATATAGAATCCCGTTTAAACGGTAATACGATCCGTTATTGGATAGAACCTTAACAAAGCCATCTTCGACAATCTCTACCCCTTCGTTTGTTCCTGTTGCCGCCGTCATCAGCGCAGCCACAAGCTTTGAGTTATCGTCGATATCTTTTAATTGCAAATCGAATATGTTATTAGCCGAAGCCATAACAACAAATTGCTCATAGCCGCTCATAGTCTCGGAAATACTCTTATCAAGTGCGCTGTCGTCGGCGGAGGTATGAATGCCGGCTCCGGTGTTACAGGGTTCAATGACGCCTTTCTCGACAATATTTCCCTGTAGATGTCCTTCATATCCGGGTATGGTAAGCTCGGCGCCTTCGTGAGCGATAAGAGCTTTTATCTCATCTATCTTATTTTGGGCAATCAATCTGTCCATAAAATACTTCGAAAGAACTACTATCTTTTCCCCTGTGCCGCTGTCAACATAGGAATAGGCAACGCAATATTTATCCCTGTTTTCCACATATATCGCGGGGGCCTTATTCCAAGTCTCCATAACCTCAATACGAGAACCCTGGAGTGTGTTGGCAGTATTTCTGAATGTCGCAGCTTTTGTAACATCGCTTATCAAATCGAGATCATCGGCTATCTTATTTAAATCTGCGATTGAAGCGCCGGCTATATCGCCGTAGAATGAACTTGCGCTGGTTCCATTTTGCCAAACGGTCTTTATCTTTCCTGCCTGCCTTGCCAGCGCTATCTCCACTTCAACTGTTTCGTTTGCGACATTCTCGCCTTTCTGGCCGCCCTGGGTTAAGTCAACGTTTTCCTTAGACCACTCTTTTGCCTCATCCAAAGGTTTGGCGTCCGTTGCGGATTTATCGTCAATGCCTTTGTTGTAATTCCAGTATAAAGCTCCATCGCCACCCGATGTCTTGGTTGAATTCAAGTTATCTGTCAGCGATTTAGAGGTGTTGGCCGTCTGAAATTCCTCGAGCATCCAGGCTTTACCCGCTGGAACATTGGATACAAGACCGCTTAAATTTCCCATCCAGTCGTAATAATGCAGGGCGCAGTAATCAAGTTTAGACTGCGCGCCGCTTAAAACGCTTATGTGTTTCGCCGATACGCCGGCGGTAATCAGAATATTTTTATTTACGGTTTTTATGACATCGGCGCAGGCATTTATAAATTCGCTTATGTCCGAGCGGCTTATAGGCGAAGACGCTTTATAGGCGTCGTTGACAAATTCCCACCCGCCGCCTTCCACAGACTTAATAAGCCATTCCGGCTCGTTAATTATGTCTATCGTCATAAGATTCGGATGATTTCCGAAGTCGCTCATAAACGGTTTTAGGAAATTATCGAAGAATTCTTGCCTCTTTTCCACATCGGTAAAGATGGCCGAATAGCCGCCCAACTGCTCTCCGTTTTCTATTTTAGCCTTATTGGCTATGTGAAAATCAACAAGCGTAAATTCTATTCTTATTCCGAACTCCGCAGCGATATCAAGAAGAACTCTAATATCTGTCTTGAATTGTGTGTTGTATCCGATTATATTTCCGGCGGCGTCGAATAGACTAATACCGTTATCCAATAATCCCATACGCACAAGGCTTATATTGTGGTCTTTCATATCCTTGAATTGCGCGCGCACAATATCGCTATGTTTGGATACGCCATTTCCTGCCCCGCCAAACCAGTCTGTGGTTCCGAAATTTTGTCCATAGGAAGAGTTTCCTTGAGAGCCTCTGTAATTTGTGCCCACAAAGAACCTCTGCTCGCCTTCCACGTAGAAGTTGCCGTCTTTGACTTCAACCGGCGCAAGGCGGCCGGCGGTTTGAAATTTTTCCGCCATTTTTTGGACTTCTTCTGTCTTCTTCTCAAGGTCAACCTTTTCATTATGGGCAGCAACGATATTTTCCATCTCAGGGGCGACAACGCCTTCTATCTTTTCCGCCGGCGTTGTAACTTCAGCTATTGAGGGCGCGGGTTCTTTGGCAATATCGGCCTTTCTTCCGGCAAGTTTAGTTCTTGCAAATTCCGCGAAGGTCCCGTCGGTTGTATTCTCGAATCCGGCTAAATTAATAACCAATACATCCGCCTGCATCCACACCTTCTGGCTGTTTTCGTCGAAAACAATCCTGAACTTAACCCCGGAGTTCGTAAGATCGGTGTGATATTTGGAATAGACCCTGCCGCCGCTCACAACCTTTCCATCCCCTATCACTTCATCCAAAACGTCTATCACTGCTGTAGCGCTGAAAATATCGGTTACGCTACGATCTACCTCGACACTAAAACCCTTGCCTTCGAATTGGCTCGTAAAATTCCTTATCTTCTCTGAATCGGTCAATCTGAGTATTTCATCTTCTATAGCATTCTTTATGGAATCTATGCTTTGCTCAAGGACGTCTTCGTTTATAACATCCTCTAAGTTATCTTCCAGATACTTAAGCATCGCCTGTTTCTTCTCCTCAAGCTCGGCGTCGTCTTTGGCTCCCGTGTCAAGATAGACCTTGAGCTCCTCAACGTAAGCATTCCAGAGAACTTCTACTACGGCAATCTTATCCTCTAATTCTTTTACTCTGGCATCAACGTCTATAGTCGCGTAATTTATGCCTTTCTCCGAATCATAACCAAGCGTCTTTTGCTGTTCGAGCAATGTTCTCAACGCAGACTTCCCGCGGCATATAATCTCAAGCCACATAGCGCGTTCGCCGTCAATGTTGTATTTCTCGGCGCGCAAATCCCAGTAATCGGCTTCGGTTTCGTATTTGGCTTTAACTAACTCTATCGCGTTTTTAATCATAACGGTTATTTCGTCAACGCAAGCCGCGAGAGATTTAATAGACGGATTATTTGGATTCTTGAGCTGATAATTGGCCGCGGAATTCCACGAATTCGTAAACCCTCCGGCGGCGCCGGAATTCTCAAATGACGAAAATGTTGCCGTATCTGGATGCTCCACAATAAACGGCATATCTTTAGGCGCGTTTGTTAACGGATTTTCGCCGGTCCGCGATTTAACGATGATGAAATTGATGTTATTTATGCCGCCGGTATATTTCAATTCGCCGGCCAAACCCGCCTTTTGCGAAGACAGGCTGACACCTGCCAATTTTCCGGTTAGGCCTCTGTTAACAATAGGTTGAACGCATTTATCCAGAAAAGATCTAACCTGCTCTAATATAAACGCGTTTGACTGGCTGCTTCCTCCTCCTTCATCCTTCGCTATAATCTGATCAACGTTGTCAATAAGGACAACCCCCATAAAGGCATCATGATTTATATAATTCTCGACAAAACTATTCCAGAAATTATTAAAGAAAGCGTCCCCGCTTCCTCCCCTGACTATCTCTGAAAATCCGGCAGCGCCTAAACTATTCTCGTCCAGCAGCGTAAACATAACCTTAATATTGTGTTTTTTGGCCAAGTCGAGAAGATTCCTCACGTCGGACCTGAAAGTCTCAAGCCAATTAATCACTTTTATCTCGCCGTTTTCGTAACGACCGAACATTGCGCTTCCATCGCCTAATAAATTCATCGAGATCGCGCGGACGCCATTTTGAGCCATTCTTCCAAGAGCCGCGTCAACTCTTGTAAGATTGGCGGTTATGCCGTTTGCGGCATCTCCAAAATTCGTTTGGGCCGAACCGAATGCTTGGCCGGTTGTTGCGTCAATAAAGGTGTTTGAACTGGTTCCGCGGACGTTCCATATCTGGTCATCAAGATATATGTCCGCGCCTTTTACAGTTACGACGCCTGTGCTGGAAACCTTTTGCGCTTCTAACTGATGTAACCGCTGTTTCAATTCATTTGCCGTAGCGGAAATTTTCGCTTCCAACTCGGCGGCTAAATTAGCCGCCGCTGTCTTGGCATTCTCTTTCAGGAATTCATTGGCGTCTTCAAGTTCGTAGATGTAGTTCTTGAAAATACCCTCATAAAGAGGGCCGAGGCCGGAAACAGGCTTAGTAGAGATATCCGCATTGGCACAGAGATTCTTTATATTTTCCGGCATCGCGTCTAAATCAGCGGCTCTCTTCTGATTTTCTATCTCGGCAATAAGTTCGTTCGAGCGCTGTAAATAGCGTTCTTCGGAGATTTCATTTCGCTCAAAACTGAAATAAACCTCGTTTAATTGCAATCTCGCATTGGCCATTCTTATTGCGGCCTCATTCGCCCTTTGGACCCTCTCCGCGGCATCATAGATAGCGTTTATGCGGGTATATTTTTCGTTATTCAAGGAGTTTAATTCCGCCCAGAGAATTCTTGTTGTTTCATCTTCAGTTCTATAAATTCTGTCGCCGGTAGAAGTCAATATATCCTTTAACTCCTCCTCTTCCTGCTCTAATTGCGTCTTGGTCGTCTCGATTTTAGCTTCTGCTTCCAGGAACCGGCTGTCTATATCGGTAATTGCCGCTTTTGTCCCGGATATCATCGAGAGTATCGAGTCGGCTACTATCTCATTGGCCTTAGACTCGGGAAAATTGGCGAAGGTTTTAGCCGATATTTCACCAAGATCAAGCAAGGAACCTGCCATAACGTTGCGATAATCCTGCCAAGCGGCGGCATTCTCTTCTTCTTTCAGCTCAACTTCCATTGCCGCTTTTTCATAATCTCTGCCTGTTTGCGCTATCTTTTCGTCAAGGCGCGCCAACTCTGCTTTGTCGATCGTTAATTGCGCCTCCGTATCGGAAAGGATCTTCTGCTGCTCGGCCGCGGTTAAAGCGGCGCTATCCAAACATTGCTGATAATAGGCCATAACCTCCTCAGTCTGGACAAGCTGCCCCTGCGCGCGGCTGCAATAACGGCCGGATTGATAAAAATTTTCGGACGCTATTAATAATTGCAGCTTAAGATACGACAACTGTTTTAAGAGGCCGTCGGGATAACGCCGTATCTTGTCGCCAAGTATGGCCGGAACGGGAGAATCCCTGCGAGGCGTAACCGTTCTCCCATTGCCTAATAATTCCTGCAACGCCTTAACTTTCATTAGATATATTTGGAATTCTCCGCCAAAATCCTGTTCTCTATATTTTTCACGCAAAGTGACAGGATCGAGCTCGGCCAATTTAACATCTATAAAATCAACCGCTTCGTCTATCTGTTGTTTTATCTCCTCAAGCCAAACCGCGTTCTTCTTCTGGTTCTTATTGGCTATCTCTATATCTATCTTACAAGACTCTGCAACCCCTGCGATATAGGTCATCTCATTCTGTATTCTTGCTTTTAACGCGGCGGTGTCGCCTACAGCCCAGCCTATCAGATATTCCCTGAAATCCTCAAGCCGCTTAATTCTTTCTTCAACCTTAATCTTTTCCTTTCCCGCTTCAATGGCTTCTTCGGCGGCCTTCTCTTTGGCAACAATCGCCTGCCCGAGAGCCTCATCGCTCTCTCTGACATAGTTCTCCTTGACTACCAGCGATTGAGTCCGCTTCATAGTGTCTTCCTTCGTAGGCGCGAAAAGATTATTGAAATAATTAAGGAACTCGGTCTTCCAGCCGATTATTGTGGCTATAGTTCCGATAATAATGGCCCACGCAACAGGGCCGAGCATCCCTTTCTCGAACCATTTCTTGAAATAGTCGCCCACCTCGGAGAAGGCTATATCGGTGCCTGGTATTCTCGTATAACCAACTTTGACCGTAAGGCCTGTATGGGCGGTCTTGTTCCACCAGGAACCTCTTCCTGTCGTTAACTCCGCTATAGCATGCATAACAGCCGGTATGTGGAAAGTTAAATATAGAGGAGTCCCGAGATTCGCGGTAAAGAGGCGCCATTTCATACCGCGCACAGCCTCGCTCTCATATTGAGTGTTAATTACTAACCTTACAGTGTCCCATACCACCGCTCCAAGCAGGCCTGCTGATAGCGTTACTAAAGGCCCTGCGGATAAGAGGGCTGCGGCTGCGGCAGGCAAAGCTGTAAGGATAGCAAAAGACTTTATCTTTGATGAAGCGGCTGAGCCTGACTCTAACTGGCCGATATATTGCTCAGTCCTTCTTATTTCATTCTGGCAGGATAGCCTAAGACGTTCGCCGTCGGCGCGCGCCTTCGCCAAACTCGCTTGCCCCTCTTCTAATCTTCCTTGGGCTATCAATTCATAAGCGTTGTCAAATTGGAATCTCTTCGGGTTCTTCTTATCGTAGAATTGTTTTATAATTCTGTCGTAGTAAACGTCTCTAGCCACTTGTGAATCTGGGAGGTCTTGTCCAAACTCTCTTATCTCATCGAGAGCGGCACTCATATCCCTCATAGATTTATCAAAAAGGAACTCATCGTTGGCTCCGGGAGACAAGATAGATATTTCGGTAAGTAGTGTCTGTATGAGTATCGGGGCAAGGACTAAGCTTAACCCGGCTATAGTCGGATTAAGGCCTAACATCTTAAACCAGCTGAATAGATACTCATAGCCCTGGACTATACCGAATAAGCTTAAACCCTGTTTTATCGCAAATCCCAGACCATACAGCATAGTCACAATAGTGGTTGCCATCTGGAATATAGAAGACGATCCGCCGCCGCCCAAGATAAGCATATAATTGAATATACCGGTTATCCCGACTGTCTTATAGGCTTCCATAATATTTCCGCCGCGGGTATAGACAAGAAGTGTCTGCAGATAACCCTTTGTCCAGCGGGATCTTTGGCCGGCCATACGCCCGCCGACATATTCATCTATCGCCTCTTCGCCGGTTACAGTGTTTGCTACCGTAGTTCTGTATCCTTGGAAGAATATCTGCATGCCAAGGTTGCAGTCTTCGGTTACATTATATCCGTCCCATCCGCCTAATTTCCTCAATGTCTTCACATAAAAGAAGTTGGAGGTTCCGCCTAACGGAACAAGCGTTCTCTTAGTTATAAAACCAGGCAAGACTAACTTAAACCAGCTCTCGTAATCTCCAACAAAACCTCTGGCGTTCCAGGTCCTGGGCCAGTTAAACCAATCGAGCATACCCTGTATGGCGGCAGGAACGTTCCTTCTGGCATAATCGGCGGCTGTCATACGCTTCTTAAATTCTTCTTTTATGCCATCGGAAGAAGAATTATAATTGGAGTCATTCATAATATCCCGGAGTATATCCATTCCATCACAAGCATCCATAAGAAGATAAAGGTCGTATCCGGTAACCTTATTGCCTCCAACAGCGCCGGTTTGATCATTGAGATGCTCCAGTAATTGCTTGGCCCAGCTCTTCTGGTTAGCCTTTAAGAAAACTGGATCCACGCGGGAGAGATCTATGCTGCCATCGGAGGCAGTCATCATATCGCACAATACCTCCAAGGACGGGGCTATCTCTTCGGCCTTTTGTTTATAATCAAACGAGATGCCGAATCTTATGCAGTCGGCATAAAGATCCGGAGCATCAACCTTCAGCCTATCAGCCGAGACGCTATCCGGATCAGCCATAGCTCTATCAGCCAAATCTTTCATAACCGATTCTATCTTTACATAAGTAAATATCATCTTCTTTACCTGAGGAGGCTCTGGCGCGTCTTCGGCATCCCAGATAACCGCATACTCGCCTTTGGTAAAGTGCATAGCGTAGGTTGTGGACCACGGCTTGGTCTGGGCCTGGATCGGCTCGCCAACTAAATTGGGGGCGCGTTTGGGAGTAGGCATAATCTGGATCCATTCGGGTATCTGGCCTTTCTCCTGTAAATCGTAGAATATGGATACCGTTTTGGTATCCCACTCCTCGCCGCATATTAATATCTGAAGTTTGGGATAGTCTACCTTCTTCATATTTTTCATTAAAAGGCCTGCAACATCCTCTTCTCCAACCGCAGGAAGGTACACGGTTACAACAGGCAGGACATCCCAAGTCCTGACCTCCTGCCTTACTACGTCTTGCCTTACAGAGTCAAGGGATGAAATTATCTCATCGGTATCCGCGTCTGCGCTGAATAACTTCTTTAGGATTTCAGTAGAGAAAATGTTCGAATATATCTTTGATACAATTTCTTTCTTTGTTGTTGCGCCTCCCAATCTACTAAGCGCGTCTTTATCGGCCTGCGGGGCGTATTGGATAAACCTTGAACAAAACTCTGTGTCGTTCATATTATCGAGTATCTCTTCGGCCACCTTCATCGAGAAACGGTCTATTATCTCATCCTTGGTTAACGTGCCGAATATGGCATCCAATAAAGCGTCTTTATCCTGCGAATTAAGCGTGGCCTGGACATCTGCCCTGCTAAGGATTCTCCTTTCGGGATGCGTCCCGCGCGGGTCGCGCTCATTGTCATTACGCGTAATCATCTCGACCATCTCGGAAAATGAGCGTTTATTTACTATGTCAAAAGTTAGACTGTTTAATTCTGCGGGCTCAGGGCTTACTACTTGAGATAAACCAAGGGAATCGGCGGCAGTTTTATTCTTGGCTAAGATGCCCTTAACACACATCCATACCTTATGCGCCATAATAATAGTCGACGTGCCTATCATAGCCAGCGTCGAATACTTCAAGAGCGTCATTAAGCTTTCAGAGGGGCCGAATTGCGAAGCGCCCCATGCCACAGCCGCTGTGATAAGCGCGCCGACAGTTCCGGCAAAGACCTTCTGTCCTGTGGTAAAGGTGGTAAATGAGGTGTGCTCCTTGCCCATATTCTCGCCCATCTTGGTCATATCTATAAAAGCGGTTTTTCGCGTATTGAGGACACTGGTTAATTCCTGTCTCGCGGTGTCAAGGGTAGTGTCCGCGCCATCGGCAGATAAAGTTTTTACGGCTTTGGCCGCATCGTTATACATCGCCTGATAAAGTCCGGCGGTAAGGCGGTGGAGCTCGACGAACTTTAACTCCGACTTGGTGTCGGCTCTATAAACCATATCGCTGGTAACCGAATCTATCTTTACCTTCACGCCTCCGGGCTGTTTTAATTCTTCGGCTTCGGCTATAGCGGCCTCCGTCTGTGATAATAAACTGTTTGTATATACAACCCCGAACCAGCGGTCAAGGGTTTCATCCTCTACATTCTGCTTCTGGGCCTTCTCGGCGTCGTTTAGCCTTCTCATAAGCGGCATATCGCTATAAGCAAGCTCTGGCATAACCATAGTGGCGCTTAAGGAATCGTGCAAACTGTTTAATTCCTGTTTTAAGTTATCGAGGGCATCTTTCTGTTTCTTGGCGCCGACGTTGAACGTCGGAAGATTGGGATTGTTGATATTGGTGTATAATTCTTGGACGCGGGCTATGATACCGTCAAAGACGGAATTATAATCCGCTCTATTATTACTTAAATTAAACCTTGAGGTATTAAGCGCAGACTTGGCAGTTTCCAGTTCACTAAGCAAGCCCGAGAGAGCGCTGTTGACTCCGGCGGGATCGCAGATGTTCTGAGTCTCTTTTATCTGAACAAGAGCGGCCTTCTGGGCGTTATCAAGATCTCTCCACTTTTGGTCTATTCTCTGTATCGTGGCATCTAAAGTAGTTTCTGGTATATAATTTTTACTTATAGCTTCTTCCAGAGCAAGGCCGCGATACAAAGCGTCTCTTAACGGCGTAAGCCCGGATATTACCTTATCCATAAGCTTTGCCTGGCTTGGCCTGCCTTTTAGCTCATCTACGGTCTTCTTCCACCAGCTCTTGGGGTTTAATATCTTTACCGCATCCGCCCTCATCCACTTAATCATCTTGTCAACGAACCCGCCTTTGTGGGTAAGATCGGCGTCATATTTCTTGATGAACCTTCCGGCGGCCTTTAAGGCTTCGTATGGATCAGAGACATTAACTACAGGCGCTTGTTTTCCTGCGCCCATCTGGGCTTCATAATGCTCTAACTCTATAGGATTATTGGCTTGTTTTATGAGTTCCAGATTATCGAGTATGGTTTCGATCTCCTCTCTTTCCGCCACAATACCGTTTGCGGAAAGATCGATAAGGATTTTATCTATCGCTCCTTCGCGTGTTCCGCCTGACTCTGACATAACCTGGTCGTACATCTCGACAATCTCATCTATGGCTTTCCTTAGCTGGTCGGCGTTTTCGGCTTCAGCTTCTTCCTCCATAGTAGCCTCTATCTCGGCTATCTCTTCGGCCTCTTGTTCACTAACCTCTTCCTCGGCTTCTTCTTGCGAGAGTAAAGGCTCTGCCAAAGCGGTTTCGATTGCGGCGCGTCTTGCGGCAATCCTGCCTATCAATCCGCCTTGCGGCTGAAGGCTTGTGTCTAAATAGTCATAGAGCTTTCCCTGATTTATAAGTCCATTATTAAAAATCCTATCGATTAAATCTTCCGCCTCTTTGAGAAGATTCGAAGCCATAGCCAGATTGCCGGACATCTCGGCTTCTTCAACATATCTTAAGGCCAATTCGTAACAGATGAGATCTGTTGCCCCGTCAGCATCCAAAGGAAGAACATCATCGTGCAATCCGGATAATTGAGCTTCCGCGTAACAGCCTTCCTTCAAAGTATCCAAGGAATCATAATAATCGCTCCAAATGAATTCCTTGCTTACGCGCCTGTCGGCGGCTTCGGTCAAATCGATCTGGATGTATAAGCTATTGTCTGTGCCGGTTGCTTGGTCATAATTCGCGCTAAGCCGCACTCTGTTTGCGACGTGCCTTCCATGCTCAACCGAAAGAACATCTTCTATATCAGCCTCTAATCCTATTTTATTTGCGGCGAAGGCAAATAACATAGAGAGGCCTAAGCAAGAACCTTCCCGTAGAGCTACAACTTCTCCCGGAAGCGAGATATCTTTGTTATATTTGAAGTTCTCCACGATAAAATCGGCAAGCCCTGAAGCTATCTCGGTCTTCTCTTTGATGAGTTCTTCTTCGCTCATCTCGCCTTTGGCGGCTTTGGTTTTAGCGGATTCTAATCTAGCTTTTGATACGGTTATTAAATTTACTCCTCTGTCGTAAAAAGCCTTTGAGGATATATTATTAACTATTTTATTTACAATAGCAACCTCAGTATCCTTATTGAAAAACCTTCCGACTATGAAATCTATCGCGCCAAAGGCAGGGGCTATTTCATTTTTGCCCATAGCGGATGTAAGCTCTGAAATAAGCGAGGACAAATTAGACAGCGAAGAGTAAGAGGGCAACTCGCCCTCAAGTTCACTGGCATAGGAATAGATGTATTTCTGCGTCTCTATCTCAATTATCTTATTGTATACGGCTTTGCGGTCGGCAACTGAACCGACTTTGGCATTGCAATATAGCTTGCTAAATTCACTTATCTTTTCTCTTGCCTGCATAAAATTCGTGTAATTACCTGAAGCGCCTGCAACCGCCCAATCCGCCTGCATACTATCCAACAGGTCATTATACGCGGCCAAAAGGATCTCTTTATCGCTCATAGCCTCATTAAAGATATCTTCGAAGAGCTTTCCTTGATTAGACGGTCCGAGAACATATGCGCCTTTATCGTAAGCATCCTTAATTGCTTTCAAAAACGAGATCTTGCTAAAATCAACAAATACTATACGGTTATTCGTAAGGAGGCTTATTATTTCGGTTAGTCTCTCGTTAAGCAGTTTACGGTCAGAAACCGCCAATTGGCTAAATTTATTCAACGCATCTTGCGCATATTTCTGATCATCCAGATCCGCGGAATCTTTATATTCGATATAAGTATTAAGCCGTATATCCGGTATAGCGACCCTATTGACAATATCGCTGACATCTATCGCGTCTATAACCCTTGTCCTGTGAGCTATGCTGGCGGAGTCAAAAGCCATCGCGAAATTATTGCCACCGGTAATATAAGGGCCTTTCTTCGCCTCAACGAAATCTTTTATAGTTCTATCATCGGAAGACAAAGGCATAGTCAGCTTTTGAATCCCAATCAGCTCCATAAGCCGCGGAGCGTTCTCCTGAAGAGCGCATATCGTGAACTTGCTCCTCATCAATTTTGCCTTGTATTCCAAAACAAACGCCAAATCGTGAAGAAAATCGTTTGTGGCCTTGTCCATAGCATTGCCGTTTATGGAATATGTCCCTTCCTCCACCTCTTTTATAGCCTCGACCATTCTCTCCATTAAGCGAACGGCATTCATCTCCTCCATAGCCGCGCGAGCATCATCGGCCCCTTTCATATGTGTTATCTCATGACGGACTATCTCTGTTAAAACATCAAAAAAACTTAAGGAGCTGTCTATCTGCAGTTTCTCGACAAATTTCGAAAATATATCTCCGGACCTTTCGGTTACGTATCTTGCGCGCGCGGGGCCGTCGGCGTCTCCATTATTCAATTCGCTTCTTGTCTTTAACTCGAGTTGAACGCCGGATATCTCTTCCAGTATAAGTTTTAGCTGGCCATAATACATAGTGTTTCCGAAAGGATGGTCTATCAAGGCAACGGCCGGGGAGTTATATTGCCTTAACGCTTCGATATCTTGGCGTAAGCAGCATAACCTATTCTGATTATTGACATAGGCTTTAAAAATCTGATATTGTTCGTCATCGAGTAAATCTCCCATCTGCTCTATGTCGGCGTTTAATTTTTCGCCGTTGTTTACGATTACAAACTTCTGCGAAGTATAAGCAGTTAATCTCCGAACCAATTCCATAATACATAGTTTCATATTCTCAACCATATTAGCATCGGTAATATTTTTCCCCGCGGTTATTTCTTCCGCGCTCGAATATCTGTATATTTGCATCCTGAATCCGCATCTTAAATCATAATTGGTAAGAGCGAATTTTACTACGTTTAGCGCGGCGTCTATTTGTTCTTTCGTAGATAGACCTTCGGCTCTTATCGTTACTTCCATAGGACATTCGGAAGCAAACGGCGCTAAGACGCCCCTTATATTGTAACTGTCAAACATATATCCTTCTAAATCGCCGAATTCGACGCAATAGGGGCCTTGTTTGCCCGCTACCTCCAGATACAACTTTATTCCGGTAGCCTCCTCTATCTTCTCTCCTATTTCAATGAGCATCTCACAAATGCTAATGTGCAAAGCATAAGCGGTTTTGAAAGTCAACTCTTTGGTTAGCGGGCTTGCCGGAATGTCTAAAACGGCATACTCTAAAATTCTTGCGGCTTCTTTTTCCTGAGCCTCAAATGGAAGACCCATCTGCTGAAGATATAGGTCCTCGTCCACTTCCGGAATTAAACTAAATTGAACATCCGCTTTAGTTGCGCCGAGATTGCGGTTGTAATAGTCAAGCGTTTCGTTATAAACTTCCGTTTCTCTAAGATTATTTGCCCTGAATCCCTCTAAGGCGCTCTCGACAAACCGGCGGCCGTCTTCAACGCCTAAAACGCCGAGGGCTACGTCTAAAAACTCTTCGGTTGAGATACCGACATCGTCGCTGAATTGAGAAAATTGATTACGTATACGCTCTATGAGGTCCTGCGGCGTTACGTTGGACAGGCTGTCCGCCTTAAAATCAAAGTAAACAGGTCCTTCGTCCGAGTTAATGAAAACCATATTGGCGGGATTAAGGTCAAGAGGCATATTTGCCGTCATAGTCGTCCAATCCGCCTTCAATTTCCAAAGTTCAACCCATTTCTTTATTGCCTGCCGCAAGCATTCATTCCTTTCATTAGCGCTTACATTCTCATCCAAAAGTATATTTTCGAGATTCCAAGCGTTGTCTACATACTGGGCAACCCTCATTGAAAGCAGGCCTTCGCCATCTAAAGAATAGACACCAACCTGCATTGGAACAAATTTGCCTTTCGTATCTCTTAAATTTATATCATTTTGATAATCAAACTTGATTTGGAGACTTCCTGCATCGGCCAAATCAAAAATAACTTCGCGCTGCGCGCCGTCAGGCATCAATATCTTGGCCATATAGATATGGGAATCTTTTTGATCGTTTAATCTCGCGATATCGACATTTATTGTCTCGGCAACACGCTCTTGAGTCGTTAATTTACTTTGAAGACTAAGAGCCTCGACCCTTACATCGGCGCTTGTATCGCTCATCGCCTCAATTAAAAGCCCGCTTCCCTGCGAAGAATCATAGATGCGCTTCTTCTGCTCATCCGATAACGCGAAATTCTGATACATATAGGCGAGATATTGCAACGCGGCCTTTCGAGATTCAACAACCGCGGCCTCGTCCATTTTAGCTCTTAGGTTGTTGAGCCATTCTATTATTGACAGCGTTATAGATGCCCCGCCTGCAGATTGATGTAAGATAGTCTTTGAGACAGGGTCTATGCTCACTTTGTAAATTTCATATCCATTCTCATAGACATATTCATAGATATAGCTATAGAAGATCTGCGTCTGGCCGTTATGGGTAACTTCTTCCGTTCCATCATATAATAAAACGATGTCTTCGCCGGTTTCTACATCCTTAATGGTTACGTCGCTATTTGGCAAAGCAAGTATGGGTTGAATTTTAGCGGCGTTTAATTCAATAAGGCGATTATTTACCATTTCGTTTAGAATATACTGGTTATTATCGCTGCCATCGGCTCTTATAAGCCCCTCGTTTATCAGGCGGCGCAGGCCTGCAGCTACATCCTGCTTTGACAGAATGCCCTTATCTAATGCGGTAGCCCAAATATTCAACTTGCCGTTATCTAAACCGCGGACATTCTGGAGGACGGATTCATTATCGCTTTCTTCAAACTCCATTAATAAGCCAATACCGATAGTATCTACTTCTTTCCTCGCATTGGCCAAATTGGATAACTCAAACATAGTATCGCTAATAAGATTTGTTTTATCTATCGCCTCTTGTATGCTCTGTATATCGAGAGCCTGTTCGGCGGCAGGAACCTTGTCGGTATCGCAATAGGTATAGCTTACGCTATGGTCGGTCGGCGACATCTCATTTATATATCTTCTTGTAATCTCTCCGACTTGGCCGTCCACTCCCCAAATCAAGGGGTCAAACCGGCTTATGATATCCTGATGCCCAGTATAAGAATCTTCGCCAACAACCATAGCCGCGAATTCGTGGAATAGATACCTGTGGAGTATCGAGTTTAAATCGCTTCTCGCAAAAACATTCCTGTCTATGCTGATTACGAGCTTTCCATCGGAAGTTACACCGGTAAAGGCTATCAAGTAGTCTTTATTTCCCCAAACGCGCGGCTCGTGCGTAACAAGTTCTATCTTTGCGGGATCATTCAATATCTCTTCTATCTTGGCAAGAATACCGTTTAAATCAGCGGCTAAACCAGGGTTATTTTCGCCAAGGAGTAACCTCTCTGTAGCGGTTAAAACGGCTGAGCGGACATCGCGAAGTTTCTCGAACACAAGTTGTTTCCTGCTTTCCGCCATTTGAGCAACTAAACCTTCCGTCTTTAACTGATCTAATGTTAAAGCATTTACCTTCTCTTTAAAGGTGCCAAAAGCTTTGTTTTTGCCCACCGCGGCGGCAAACTCGTTTTGAGGGGTGGCGGGATTATCGAAAATCATACTCTCTTCAACCTTTAAATTAGCAAAATGAAGAGCGAATTGTTTTAGATTGTAAGCGGCTAAGGTGTAAATAGAGGAAATTCCTTCGTAAGCAGATGTTAAATTCTTAAGAAAATCTATTGCTTCCAGCGCTTCTTCTTGCGTCGAATAGTTTACAGGGCTCATATTGGCAACAACATACTCTATCGTCTTCTCATCGGCGTAAAGCAGGTGATGTTTGAGTATCTTTAAGTCATCGGCTGAAATACCGGTTGAAGCTACCATAGAGTCTATGTCATCGCTTGCATCGAAGACATAATTGGGATTGTCTTCAAATTCCGCAAGCAAGACGCGGGCGGCCGCGCTTAAATTGCCGAAGTTCATTATCCTTGAGCCGACAGCCTTAAGGAAATGTTTCTGGGTTTGGGCTAATATATCCGGGGTAAGACGCGAAGCGTATACTTTCTCATATGAAGGCGTCGCCTTCAGCCCCTTACAAAGCTCCTCATTGAAATCCTCTTCGTCATAAACCTGCCATACCTTCTGGCCGTTGGCGTCGAAAGAACCATTCCACCATCGAATATTATCTTTATCGGCGATCCTTCCTAATATCGTAATCCATCCTTCAACGGCTGTTGATTGCGTAACGGAAATCTCAACGTCTTTACCGTCTCTTAGGGCTATCTTGGAAAGCAATGTAACAATTTCGGTTCCTACGCCGAGGCGCGCATTATTATTTCCTATCGGAAATTTTTCCGACGGCTTTAAGGTCATATTCAAGATGGCGATCTCTTCGGCGCGCAGCGCAACCCAGACTTCGTCTGGATTGGGATTGTCATAATCTCCGTCGTAATGAATTGTAAAACTCCCGCTCGTCTGGTATTCCACCTCTATCATTTTGCCGTATTCGCCGTTCCCATTGGTCTGTTTATGGTTAACAAGAACAACCTTCTCTCCTGTCTTCGCCGGCAAGTCAACAACAGCCGGAACCACAGGACGGTTATAAACTCCCTGCCCATTGACAATAAAAGACATACCTGCGGCTGTGGTATCGAACTTGAATGACGCTGTGGGGTCTTCGACTTTATTGGAATCAATCGCCTCGGGCAATGTCCCGATTGTATAATCACAGTCATAGAATTTGTTCCAAACACCCTTGTGCGAAAGCGGGCCAAGATTAGCTACCGCTATCATCATATCCAATGAACTTTTCACGTCTGCCTTTAGAGACGCGCTGTTTTCCATAGGAATGCTTGTTGTATAAGGATTCGCGACGAGGTTTCTCGCATCTATGACCCTTATCTTCCCGCTGCTATCCATAGTCAGGTTATCCAACAATGTCTCACCAGCGGTCGGATTCCGAACCATAAGACCTTTTCCGGCCAAGTCATTCGTAAACGAGACCGCCGCTTTAAGGATGCCTGCTACAGCGGTTTCTTTCGCCTCGGGAGTATTATAGGCGGGGTTGTTTTTGATATTCTGGATAGCGGTTTCCAAGGTTATGGCGCCAGTTCTTATAAGAGTATTTGTTTCGCCGGAGGTCTTTATCTCAAAGGAAACTACCAGATCTTTGGCATAACCTTTTACACTATTCAAACAAGCGGCCTCAGTAGTTGTGATATTTGTCGTTGTTATCTTTCCATCGGAGACGGCCTTGTCGAAAGCCTTCTGGTTCCAGTTATCGAATGTGGTTATAAGGGCGGGTAGTTCCGCGCTCGATATGCCTAAATTAGCCAATAAATCCGCCTTATCGGAGAGTTTTCCCGCCGTATAGGCATTTGCAAGTTCAATAATCATACTATCTCTCTTATTGATCACGAAATTAAATAACCCGCGGTCGAGTTCCGATAATCCGCCTGCTATGGAGGTTTGTTTCTCGGAGAGGTCTTCAGAGGCAGAAGTAACTGAAATATCCTTTAACTGTGTCAATGCCGATATGAGAGAATCGGACAGAAAGATTTGTCCGCCTTTGGCGGCGTTTAATACCTTGACAACAGGAGGGCCGGTCTCTTGATTATCGTTAATTACAGCCTCAAGGCGCGTCTGCATACCTTGTTCATTTATATGGACTGCCGCCTGAGCAGAGGCCCCGCCTTGCTCTTTTGGCAGGACAATATCCGTAAAGGTCTTGCAAATGCTTACCGCGTCTTCAAAAGTTTTTGCCGTCACAAAAGTCAAACTTGTGTCTTTCGCGACATTCACGCCGGTAATAACATTTTCGCCTGAAGTTTGTATCTTGCTCAACATAGCGTTGGCTTCATTCAATATCTGTGTTGCTTTAATCTCAACGGCCGTTGCGGCTGAGGCCTCTTCTGCAGTAATATCCGGCATAGCCTTAATGTAAGCCATACCGCTTATTATTTCAGTCATTATATTCTTTATGTTCTCAGCGGTACTCTTTACCATAACCGCCAATTGCGCTTCGCCGTCTTGAACAATGCTGCTGATAATTGTGGTCCCAGCCGAGCGCGAATGCAATAGAAAATGGGCCATCGCATTAGATAGCACGTTATTGACATTTTTATTAACTATGCCGTTTATCGTGTCAACCCCGTGTAATTCCATCCAGCCCTTTATCGCCTCTGTTCCCACGCCTTGCAGCGTCTCTGAAATCCTGCTGGTCGCTCCTTGCGAGTCGTTTACCGCTTCCACATATTCCGCGTGCAATCTTATCGCGTTTTTAAGTTCGCCAGGATCGCTTAGATCAAAACCTTCCTCTCCTTTGGCTATAAGTTCGTCAAATAACGCGGCTTCTTCAAGTTTGCCTTGTTTGGCCAATATACTGCGGAAGACGTTTTCGTTATTAACGGTATATCTTTGATCGAGCATATTCTCCAAATCCGCTTTTAACGTCTCTTCGGTAACATAGTATATGCGGGTCGAGTCAAATTCATCGGCGCGGGGAGCGCGGCCGGCGCCCTGCACAATTTGGGTCCTGTAGGTATCGGAATTGACCCAAAGATCATAACTGCCCATAGGGCTGAAGCCTGTAATACCCGCCCTGTTGACAAGCAGAATCGCGCCGAAAGGATTGCCGTCGTTATCATACTTGCTGCCCTCGGTTAATAACGCGGCTTTGGCGGCAAGTTCGCTTAATTCCACATCCGAAGTCAAGTTTTTTACCTGAACTATTTTTTCTAAATCAGACACCTCTATTCCTTTTCCATAAAGCCTGCCTGAAAGCGAAGTTATCTCGCGCGTAAACGCATCGATTAATTTTTCTTTAACAAGGTCCAGCATATCAGGATCCAGCGATGGAAAGATGGCGCCGCCCGAATAATACAATTTACTGCCGTCGCTTTGCGTTATTGGTTTTATTTGTCCGCGGCGCGCAAACCATGAGGATAAAAGATCATCGGCAACAGCCTGCGCTTTTTCATCCGCGCCGCCTCTTAACACCACGAGGACATTGTTTATATGCTGTCCATTTTCGGCCAAGGCCGTTAACTTTCCTGATATATTCATACTATCCGTAAAGATGTTTTCGCCATCTATCATATCCAAACTTAACGTAATAGGGCCGCTTATATACACAACGTCCAATCCTAACGTTGCTTTTATCATCAACGGCACAACCCCTGTGGGATTTCCCTCGGCGTCCACGCCGGTCATAGCCGTTGCCGAAGCGCCCGCTATCTTCATATAAGGATTGAGGGTAAAAATCTCGCGCAAACTCGACTGCATTGATGTGACGCTTACTGTTACGTTCTCCCATATTATCTTAATGGGATCTGCGCCGACGGGGTCCAGACAATTCAATGAAGGATTTTCCGCTATCAGGTTTATGGCTATCATATAGTCAAGATCGGAAAAATTGTTGTTGGGCTTGAGGTCTCTTCCATCGCCGGGTTTTACCGTGCCGTCGCTATAGACACCATAGTCATAGCCGTATTTATCGGTCATCGCGCGGACTACCGAAGCAACCTCGTTTAAGGTGTAAAATTTATCTACTAAGCCGCCAAACTGAACGGACAAAAGCGCGTTATTTATCATAGTGACTTTCACGGCGTCGCTAAGCGTTGCCGCAGAGAGACTGTTAAAAGCCCTGCTTAGGGCGTCGCCCTCTACCATAATGCCGTTTACTACCAAAGCCGCTTTTATCTGCGCCTGAGTCGTTAAATCACAGTCTTGCAAGAAAATCCTGCAGTTTTCCTTTGCCACACATCCGTCAACGCCCGGGCTAAAACAAATATCTCCCGATGTCGGGTGCTTGCCGTAAGCCACAGCAGGATTGTCCTTAAGGTCATTTATGTTGGTTTTCTTCTCAAAGTTACTGTCCTTGATAAAACCCAAAAGATTTTCTTTTTTGGCGCGTTGCTCCTGCGTCACGTAGACGCCGGCGCCGGAGAGGATAAACTGCTCGGTGCTTATGAAAAGATCGTGTATCTCATCGGCCAGTATGCTGTTGGTTTCTTGCATAGCGCCGCGCAGCTCAACATCGCCGGTCTTCATATTCAATAGATGCCCGAATGTCTCTTTGCTGCAAACAGGTATAAGATGGCTGTTTGTAAACGCCTCTATCAACGCCGCCTTTGCCGTCTTTGCCTCTTCTGAGCCGGAAACATTTTTGACATAGGCCTTTTGATATAACTCATCTACGTCTATAACCTTTAAACCGACCGCGGCCAGGATATCCGAAACCTTCTTTGCCACAACCGGATCTGCCGCTTCACCGTTTGTGTTCTCTGTTCCGCAAACCTTAGGCACGTCTATCTTTTGCAGTAAAAGCAACGCCTGCATCTTATCGCCGGTCTGTAGATATTCCGCGGCAAGCTCCATTATAAAAGTCAGCGTCTTGCCGCCGGAGGTCTCAATATTTATAACATTCTGACCGTCTAAAAGCTCGAGGCCGACTTTTTGAGCCTCTCTTAATTCCGGATAAGCGTAAAGCGTAAAAAGGGTCTCGGCAAATGCCAAAGCAACGGCCTTATCGCAGTGTCCGGGTGTTAAGATATTGCCTGTCTGGCCTAAAATGCTGGTTATCTGTTTGCCCGCCGCTTCAAAGCTGGTTCTTCCCGTTATGCAGCCGTCTATTACGTTCTTTATGCTTTCGCTGTGGGATTGCAGATCCTTAAATCTGGCGTCAACCGCCACAACCTCTGCGTCGGGGAAGAAGTCCTCGACAAATTTCGCTGAATCCACCTCTATCTTGCCATTTATCTCCTGCGCATACTCGCCGCCTAACGCCTGCGCCATATTCGACACACTCAAACCCACAACGTGGGCCAAGAGGGCAAGCTGTCCTTCGTTGCCTAAGGTTGAGACCTTGTTGGAAAGATTACTTTCAGATATAGGCGCAATTAGAACAATACCGTTATCTTTCAAAAATTTATTGAACTGGCCTATACCTTCTTGAGAATTTTCCGATACGGTTATTATCCCTCTTTCTTTGGCTATACTTAGAAGCTGGCGTACCGTTAAACCCGTATCATCAAGAACTATTTTTACACCGCCGGTTTTAACCGCTGCGGCGACAAATGGCGAAGAAGAGGTAATGCTTGGGGCTGTGATAATAAAACCGTCTCCGCCAGCCGCCTTTAAGGCGCTATTCCACGCTGTTAGGCTTGTATGGTCGTTTAATCTGGCTAACGCGCTGACATTGATATTCAGCTCATTAGATATAAAATCGGCCGTCGTCATACCCTTTTCGGATGCCGCCGTTGAGATGAGCTTAGTTTTTTCGGTATAATTACCGAATGTCTTGCCTGAGGCGTTCTCCGCATCCCCTATCGTCTTGCCGTCAAGATTTCCTACTCCGACACCGCTATACCTGACAAAAATTCCCGCATCGTCATTAGGACTCGGGGCATAGGCCGTGAAATTAAATCCTAACTTTTCGGCATACGCCTTAAATGTGTTGCCGCCCTGGTTGTCATAGCCGTAAAACTTCGCTAAATCTCCAAAATCCATTATTCCAAAACATTTGGCTATGTCGGCTACGGATATGCCAAAATCAATCGCCACAGAACTCAGAGTAAATTTATCGATATCGGCGTCTGTTAGAAGAGGGTTGGAAAGTTTCGCATTTACTAATATGAAATCGTAGATCTCCGGGCTTTTACTTTTGATACTCCCCAGTTCTATGCCCGCCAATGGCAAACATCCTGTTTGTTCAATAACTTTTGCTATATCTGAAGCGGCCGATACAGGCAACGCCAAATATTTAAAGCCGAGATGTTCGGCTATCTCAAGAGGAGTTTTATTGAGAATAGTCGCTGTCTCGCCTATTGACAGATGGAACATAGAAGCCGCCGCCTCAATATCGTTTAGGCCGGAGCCTTTGCTTAGCATCGCTAAAGTGCAGGGTTTGCCGCCGGAATTATCTTCCAACGCCCTTATCTTATCTGTAATCAACGCGGCCGATTCAACATCGTCTTTTCCTTCAACATAAACCTTAAATATCGGGGCTAAATATTTCAAAATGAAGTCATCGGTTACGCAATCTATATCGCGGCCTCCTACAATATTGCTGTTCCAAGCGCCTTTTGCCTTTGCCAGCCGTTCCAATGTAACACTATCGTCGCCTAAAAGAGACTTTACATACATACTAACGGCATTGCTAAGAGTCCCGCTGCCAAACTCGCTGCTATCAATAAGATAGAGCCTCATATTCTCATCGTCTATGCTCCCGCCAAATAGATAAGAATCGACCGCAATGTCTATTAATCCAGAAGAAACGCCGCCGCCAAGCATCCATCCAAAAGTCGAGTTTAGAATAGGGGTAAAGACGCTTCTATCTATTAATCTCGCGGCGAAATCGCCCACATTCTTATCTACCCAGCTTATGGCGCGATTGAGCAGATCATATTCGCCAAGAAGCTTAACCCTTGCCCCTGCAAGTACCGGACCTAAAGTAGCGTAAAGCCCTGAAACTACCCACATCCTTTCGCTTAATATAGGCGCGGTTATCGTGTAGAGCATCTCGTCTGCCAAAGATAAAGGAGTCTCGCCCCAGCCGCTGCTTGCGGTCCCGGGCACATTAAGAAATGAACCGCTATATAATAATGCTTGCGCCGGCAATCTTAACCATGAGTCCTTCTCTATACCTGACATATCCAAGAGCGAATTTAAAGTCTTTCCGGCAAATGAAAACAACGTATTGTATTGAGTGGCAACAAGCACGCCTTTGGCTATATTCGCGGCCAATCCCAGAAGAGGATAAACGCACGGCGCTCCCGGTGTCGGCGTCAAAGCAGCCGCCGTCACAATAAGAATCGCGGAAGCTGTTGTTAATGCCCCTGCCTTGATTATTCTCTCTGTCCTGTCCGCCTGATGGTTGAGGTAATAACTTTCCGCGGTCTGGCCCCAAGCAAAGAGAGTATCCAATGAGGTATTCATTGTATCCTTTACCAAATCGAAATATCCGTTCGCAAAATCATAGGCGCCGGCTATATCGCCATCCACAAGACGCTCGATCACCGTATCTGTATACGCGTATACCAAATTGTAATCCTGGCTTAAGCTTTCTTCAAACGGGTTTTGATCTTCACCAGCAGGTGAAAGAGGGTCTCCCATAGCCTCTTGATATTCATATTTGTCAAAGACCTGCCGTCCTTGTCCCTTGAAAAAGCCGTTATCGAGACCGAGGTTGACTTTTTCAGCAGCGGTTCTCATATCAACGCAAAGCAAGAGCGCCGCGAACTTCTTGCTGAAATTTTGCTCTCTTTCCGCGTAGTTGGTCCTGTTGAGAAACTCTTGAACAAGGCCAAAATCCTGCGTCCGTTCAAACTCTTTCATTAAATTTGCAAACTCGGCTTCCAGCAAATCCAATGCCGCTTCTTCCGCCACTAATTCATTAGCGAGATTACGCGCGTCTGCGCCAGTTCCTGTAAATACAAACGAGGAATCGAGACCGGGATTATATGCGGATAACGGAAGGAAATAATCACTGTCTATATAGTCTTTCAATTCTTTTGCTGTCTTTGGTCCGGCTCCAATAAGCGTAAGCAGATCATTTTCCGCATTCGCCTCGGCGATGGACGGTTCCAAAAACCAGCCTTTTACTAAGTCCTTACTGCCCTCCTCCGTGATAACCCCTAATTCTTTCAAGACGTCCAATGCCTTAGTGTCTTCTTTTATAAAATCCCTCACCTGCGCCTTGCCGGAACCGTCTAATTTTTCAAAGGATCTTATAAAATCTTCTTTCGCTTCGTTATATTTCTCCTCCGCTGAGCGCGCTTCTGTCTCCGTATTTGCTACCTTCGGGGCTAACTCGTTACATAATTTTTGCTGATCCGCTATTGCCTCCTCCGTAATTATAATCAAACTTCCCTCTTGGGATTTTGCTCTCTGCCACTCGAGCAATGCCTTTGCGGCGGCGCTATAGTCATTTGCCGCCGCAGACGCTTCATCCTTCTTTTTATAGTAAGCTTTTCCTTCTTTTTTGGCGTTATCCAAAAGGCTCAAAGATTTAATTACCGCCTCATCTCCGGTCTCCTTCTTTAATGGATCGAAAGAGTTCTGCAGTAATAACCCGCGCATCTGTTTTTCGGCCGCCTGCCAATACGCGCTAAATTCTTTGCCGTCGGGCGCAGGGCAGTACAAACCTTGACTTTCCATAAAGCCGAATATTACATCCTGGCGATTGAATATATACGCTTCCTTGCAAAGGTCAAATAACCCATCATAAAACCCGCCTGATTGAACACACTCATTTAGCAGCGCGTTGGTAAACTGGCCGGGAAGATAACCGCCGACGGTTATCAAAGTTGCGGCGTCATTTCCTTTGTTATCCAAATAATCGCCCATCTCCAGGCATTGCAAGAACTTCTCAGTCAATAGAGACACCGAACCGCGGCCGCTCATTATAAAATCGTTTATCGTAAGCCCATTGGGCTTCAATATCTCTTCATAGAATAAATCCACCCCGTTTATAGCTCCGTATTCGGTATCAACCTCAAAAACCTCAAGCTCTTTTATGATATTCTGATGGCGTGCCTGCGCCGACCATACTTCGGCGTTATTAAGATCGGTGACGTATAAAACGGCGTTCTCGGAGCTGTTCGGATCATAAACAGTTATCGTATTTTTAATTAAATCGGTGGCTGTCTCTATCTTCCTGGTAACAGTATTAAAAACAACTATTCCTTCCGCAATATTTTTGCCGTTTTCCGGAGATGCGCTAAAGTATGTCCTTGTTGTCAGCCCGGTCTTATCATCGGCAATATCCTGAAAAGAAAGGCGCAATGCCGCGCCGCCGGTATAATAATTCGACTGATTATACATATCTATAATTGAAGTTCCGTCGGGATTTTGTTGCAGCGTTATGTCGGCGCCGGTTATTGCTTTATAAGTGGTGGTTATCTTCCCATCTTTATCTTGTTGTATTATCGTATTAAACAGCCTTGTCTTGCCGCCGCCTATAATGATCGTCCTGCCGCCATCGGGAAGCGTGATTGAGGTAACCGGGTCGTCGTATGTTATGGCAAACTCAAGTCCTTTAACCGGCGCTGTCTTCAGCGAAGAAACCTCGATGAGGGCGCCGCCGGGAAGGCTAATGCCGTCTATAACCGTATCGTGCCCGAGACGCCTGCTGACCACCCTGCCTAAACTGTCTATTATCTGGGCTTCGTCAAGAATATCCTCTTTTAAATAACTTAAATAGTTTTCTGGAAGAGGACCCTGAACGATATTCTGCAGCCCGCTCTTGGAATTATATATTTTGACTTCTCTAAATCCGTATTTATCGGCGGCGCCTATAGTCTGAAGCGTTCTATCGCTGGCGTAATCTTTCAATATCGTCTCTTTTAACTCGAGAAAATTCATTGAACCAACCTCAATTCCATTGGCATCCTTAACAGTCTCTGTCTTTCTTTCATAGTTGTAGATAGTCTTCGTTCCTGTTTCAAAATCGGAGACTATCCAGGGATATAATCTCGCGCTGCCGTCTTCAAGCCATATCGCCTTTGTTAGAGAAATTCTATTATCGCCGGCGTCGCTATGAGAACTCATCGTGTCAATTGTTACTATAACCTCTCCTAACCGCGTCTTGTCTTTCTCGTAACCATAAAATCCCACTTTGCCTTCGCAATGGCCATCATAGTCTTCCGTGTACTCTTTGGATTCAACCAACGATTCGATTGAACCGCTTTGATTCAACGTTGTAATTATCTCGCCGGTATTCAGATTTTTGGATATGGTTCTGTAATCATAGCTATTGCCTAACACGATCTCTTCCTGCCCGGGCAAGAAATCAATATAAGCGTTATTTAAAACTACGGGAGCGGCTTTCGAATCTTTTTTAGTATAATCGGTTATCGACTGCGCCCTGCCTTTATTGTCAAAATTTCCGTATACCCCTGTCTTTATTCCGCAGTTTTCATCGAATATGCCGGTTGAATAAATTTCGTTAAAGGTTGATTTATCCAAAATATAACACTCAACCGATATCAATTCCTTACCGTCATATATATATTTCTTTATGGCGGCCTTCTCCAGCGCCTCTCCTTCAATATCATCCCGTATATAGTTCAAATTCGCGGCGGCCATCTCAAAATCCGACTCTTTCAGATCTTCGGTCAACAAGTCAAAATCAAGCAGGCCGTCTTTATAAAATTTAATCTCGCCGTTCTTAAAATCTATGTATATCTGTATCGGCTGATTAAAAGCGTTCGTCGTATCTAACTTAATGCCTATCTTCCCCCCTGTGGCCTTGTCTTCAACGTAATCGAAATAGTCTTCTTCTACTAACTGCGCGTCGCCTTTCTTCAGCAACTCGCCGACATAATCGTATCTTATATCCATCCAATCATTAAGCGGAGTTAAGATGTGTTTCTCAAAAAGCCCGCCGCCGACAAAAGCCTCCGGCGCTTTATTCTCGAGATAACCGACAAGGGCATACCTTAAGGCGTCGTCCATATCGCCTCCGATAAATATGCCCTGCATATTTTCCAAGATATTGTAGGCTACTTTTAATGTTTCTGCCTCAAGCCCCTTTTCGATATCGGCAGATTCCAGGATATCCTGACTCTCATTGCTCAACTCTCCGTAACCTGTCCTAAGAGCCCATCCGATCAAAGCTCTTATAGCATCGTCCTTTACTCCGCATTTCTTTAGCGTGGAATCTATGGCCATATTCACGCTCTCTTTAGCGGTTGCCGTTACCATCTGGCCCAAACCCATCTTCCACTCCTGGCCGGCTTTGACAGGCTGGCCGCTGAAATAGCCGCGAGTAAAGGATGTGCCGGCGGTAGCCAACAAAGACGACCATGTCTCATTTAATCCCGCGCTCTCCAGCAAGGATTCAAGGCCCATATTCACCGCCTGATAGATAACATTATCTATCATATAACTCTTAAAACTTTCCCATGTGGAGACGGTCGTAACGCCCGCCACGCCGCTGGTTGTTGTGCCCGTTGTCCCGGCCGCTCCCGTCCCGAATAAATTTGAAAGCCATCCGTCCGGAAGTAACTTCCCTAAACCCTCGCCTACGACTTGTCCAACACAAGAAGTAACAAGTGACGTTATGCCCGCGCCCACACCCGCCATAGGGTCCCTTGTTAAAGTAGCGGCCTTATAGCCCTGCCAGGTAGCGGCTAAAGCAGGATTCACATAAAATAACACCGCTGTTACAATAAAATCACATACCTTAAACCAATCCTCGTCTGAATGTTTAACTAGCCACTTGCGGAATTTGCTTCCATTAGCCCAGTCGTCTTTCCAGAGAGAGACCTTTTCTTTATCTATGAAATTGCCGTAATTGTCGTATTTATAATAATATTTATCTTCCCCTTTATATCCGCCTCGATACTCGTTGTGATAATAGTAAAGGATCTCGCTTATCGGCATCCCTAAACTGTATTCGATATCGCGGATTCTGGTTATATTTTTACCCGGCTGAGTGTCGGCTATGTCGTAACCGCGTATCTGCTTATATGAATTATAGATAAAATCGGTCTTGGTCATATCGCCGGTCTTTTCCCATTCGAGCAAACTGTATGGATCGTATTTGGCTGAATATGAGGCGTCTTCATTGCTCATATAATAACCAATAATATTCCCCATTGGATCATATGCTATATTGAACATACCGCTGTCTTCGCCGCCATAGATATTCCTTAAAGCCGTGCTAAGCGGTTTGCCTAATAAATCATAACTGGTATAACCCCTTAAGGCGCTATTAAATATACTATCCCCGCTGTAATTCTCCTCGAGCCAACTTATCATATTGCCTGAATCATCGCGGCTGATATAGCTTTTTACGGTTGTAAGATCAACGGGCAGACCCGTAAGTTCCCAAGTATAAACATTAAACGTTTTACCAAACCTTGTATAGGGATGATTTACTTTTTCCCACTGCTGGCCGGTTCCCTCTCTATGCGTCTCAAGGACTTCATTGTAAGCGCCTGAACCATACCAATCCGCCGAATAATTGGTTGTCGTTGTTAAAAATCCCGCGGCTGTTCCATCTATCTTATCCCATACGGTTCTGCTAATATCTTTATAACCCTGCATATTGCCGAATCTATCATAAGTAAAAGTTTTATTGCCGAAGACAGAGGGAAGACGCCAGCCATTTTCGGCGTCAAGCCATTGGCTGCCGGTATATTCATAACTCAAAAGTTGGTTCTTCCAATTATATTGGTTGTTATACTGTTTATACTGGTCGACGATATCTTTAAAACCGGCCGCCGATGTAACTTTCTTAACGTCGAAGCTGGTCGCGTTTCCATAATTATCACGCTCATTTATGGTCCGTATTTCAGTTATTGCGGTAACCAGCTTGTGGTTCTCTAATAATGTCGTGGTGGTCGTTGATATATCAACGCGGCCTGTTTCTATATCGGCTTGGTTGGCCTGCGCTATCTTTACCTCTTGAACTCTGCCGTTCGCGTAGACATCCTTCAGATATTCGTTTTGGGTTAGGATATCGCCCCAAACGTCATAAGTTATAACACTATCTTCCGATTCAGCCTTTACTAACTGACTTCCCATATCGAATGAATTTAGGTTATCAAAAATAGCATACCCTATGACTCCCGGCGCGTCGCCATATACACAATAAAAATCATAGTTGCAATATTTGCCGCCAACCCCGTTAATCACATGACGCTTACTAACTACGCCGTCTTTATAATACTCCAGCTCAAAGGGTATATCGCTTCCGCTATACAAAGATCCCTTATGCGTAACTCCTTTATTAAAATTTTGTAGAAAATAGGTTGTATCCGAGACTTTGGCAAAATACTTATCTTCAAAATCATCGACGGAGTAGGTTATATCAAAAACTCTGCGGCCATTCCCGATAAAATAAAAATATTCTGTTTTTTCCGACAGAGGCGCCATATCAAAAGACGCGCTGCGAAAAACATCATATTTTTCCTGAATCATCTGTGGGGAGCCGCAGTTCCAGTTCAAAAGTTTACTATAATCTATCTCTCCATTTATCTCATCAATAACAGTTAACCGTTCTGTTTCATAATCTTTGTATAGCAACTCTGCAAAATCTATGCCGCGGCCGGAGCTTGCGTCGTAATCGCCGAAATAATATTGTTCGCGATATTTATAGATAAGATAATACCTATTTCGAAACTCAACATTTTTCTTTTCAACCTGCTTTATGCCGCCGGTCGGACTATATGTATAACAATATTGCGTATTCCTCTGCTGGAAGGACTTATCTAACATTTTTCTCTCTGAATTAAACTTGGCGAGTATTTCAATCTCACCCTCGGACGTGTGGTAGATTCCTTCAAGAAGCGCCGCCAACTCTTCCGCGCTATCTATATCTTGATTAAAATATACCTTGTCTGAATCAAGCGCGTCCTTTTTAAGGATTACCGCGCCAACTTCATCTTGTATATCATGCATTGTGATTTCTGAAATGTCTAATTCCGTCGCTATAAAACTATTATTGTAATATCCGGCGGGATCGGCCTCTTTCACATCCAAAAGTGTCAGCCTTATTTTTTCTCTGCAAAATTCGTCTCTATTACCGGGATTCACATCGATGTAATCTCGGTCATAGATCACTTCATTTTCCCTGCTTAACTGTTGTGACATAAAAGAATTCGACGCCGAGGGGGCATCTAAAGTTGATTCAACCGTTACATCGCGCGTATATGTGCCATCACCATTAAATAGCAGGCCCCCGTAAGAAACGCTTGCCGCTGTTGTTCCGCAAGCCGCAAGAAATTCAAGATCCCTGCTTGTGGATGCCGGGCCGTTTATCAGGCGAACCGGACGCTTAAAATCGTCGAGCTCTATCATAACTTTGCAATACGCTTTTATAGAACCGTCAAAATTATATTCATTCGCGTATAAGTATTTGGGGTTAAAAAGATCCGCGTTACCCAAAAACTCAAAAGGCGTATGAATAAATATTTTCTTGCGATATGCGGAAAACACTGTTTTTATCGCGGTTTTCTGATTAATATCGGTTATGCCGGAAGCTATCATCAACGCTTCCAAATCCTCTGTCGTCTTTATGGTTTGATTAAAATAAATGTTGGCAGTTCCGTCAGGCATAAGTATTTTCCCTGAAAAATCCGTTGTGTTTATGATCGTATTCAATAGCTCATTTATAACTGCCGTTGCGGCAGTTGCTCCGCAGACATCCGTTAATTTGGCTTCCAGTTCGCTCTTAAGGAAGCTATTGTTTCCTTTGCGGCTTGACTTAAAACAGTTCACAGCCGCGGTTATGTCGCCGCTTAAAATTATTCCGGCCGCGGCAAGCCGCGCCTGCAACTCGTTTTCAGTCTCTATTGCCGGATCAAAGAAAATCTTCGCTCCGTCTTCGGTATCAATAGTATCGTCAAATATTATCTTTGCGTTCAAAAGATTAGCCGCAAGCGCCGCCGCGAGGGCGCTCTTTAAAAAGCTGGCATTAACTTCTACATCTACCCATTGTCCGCTTAACCGATACTCCAGGAATTCCTCTTCAATGGATTTTGACTCAAAGCTAAATTGATATCTCCCGTCAGATCCGAAAATGGCGGTCTGATTTCCCAAATCATCATAATAATACTTGGATTTTATGCCGCCCAACGCAAACCGTTCATCGTAAACATAGCCAAAAGTCCCCGCCGCAACCGGAGTAAGGCTGTAGTCTATTTTATCTTCGCTATTTACCTTCTTATAAGCGTACATCGTGTTGTCCGCGGCATGCACGTAGTCAAGCCCGGGATCTTCGGCGTAAAGTATATCTCCTGATATGCCATAATAAGTCTTCCATCTCCATACGGCTGTATCGCTCCCGTTGTAAGTGACGATATATGCTAATTTGCTCAAACCATAAAAATACCGATTATTTGAGGTTACGATCCCCGCATCATTAAAAGACTCTGTTTTACTAATCTGGCCATCGGAGCTATAAAAGGTTTTCGCGGAAACATAATAATTAGCGGTCAAATAAGCGTAGTTGTCTTTATTGTTCAATACGTTTGTCCTGTGCGTTTCCAGGTTTGCGCTTGAATAATCCCCAATACAGGATATATTCACATCGAGAAAACCGTTATTATCGGTATCGTAATAAAAAATCGTCGTGGCTTTCTTGGCCCCGTTTAAGTTGAATGTATTCGAATATTTTTCGCGGCCGAGAATAGCGCCTGAAGTGTAATAACCCACATAACTTCTCCTGACAGCGTCGGCGGGAATATTATTGCGGTCGCTTAAAATAGCGCCGCTCTTATACCAAGTTTCCGTATGTTCCAAGTTGCCGTTTCCGTCATAATAATAGAATGTGGTTTCTTTACTTTCTTGGTTATAGAATCGCTCTATCTTTCCGGTTAAAAGTCCGGAACTATAATAATATGATACTGCGGGCAGGGCCGAATCCAGATAATTATAGTACTTGCAACTGATATCGTTGACTCCATCTTTGTCTTTATCGTAATAAAAAATGGTCTCCGCAACGGAGCCGTCGGATGCATACGTGTAAGTCTCGATTTGTCTTCCGGCCGAATTGTAATATGCGGAGGTAACCGGCAGATCCGAAACCATTCCAATGTTATCAATCATACATTTTCCGTAAACTGCGACCCCAACCAGTTTTGAATAACTTTTGTTGGCATATTTACGAAGCAATAGCGATAGGTTAAGAGTGGTCTTTTTCCACTGTCCCGTAGTAAAAGAAGTCGAGCAATACGAAACGTAGATTCTATTTGCTATATCGGTTGTGCCTCCATAGCAATCGTCGCCATAGCGATACCGCAATCTGTGGGTCTGGCCGGTTGTATCCATTACGGTAAATTCCAAAATAAATACCTCGTCAGGAGAAGCCTTTACCAGAGCGCTCACGCTTGGCGAATTATAGATATCGGGATTGCTTACCGTATACTTCACCCCAAATTTCGTCTGGTTATAATAATCGGGCTCGGATGAAATTACCTTTACGCATTTGGACGAAGGAATTTCGGGATTGCCCGCATTGGCCAATTCGTATGTCCCGGTTCCCGACGCAACCGTCCATTTCAACTTTAATTCAGCCGTCGAAGCGTAACCAAAGTAGTCTACCGCCATAGACACGGGATAATCCGTATCGTAAGCATCCACTCTATCGAGAGTAGCGTTATTACCGTCTCCGCCATCCACTATTTCGGCATCATAGATATACTTATTGTAGTTGTCTTGCGTTACGCCGTCGGCTTCATAATTTATGACGTAATTAATTCCCCAATTCACCATATCCTTATATCCGGTCTCGAATTTTTTCTTCGCGCCTTTTGCCGCGTCGAATCCCGTCGTCTCCCATCCGATTATCTTATTTTCAGAGTATAAATATTCTGAATAAGTATAGACGCCCGCATCGAGCGTAACCGCGTGATTAATATTATTTTCCTGCGTATCGTCGTAAAAAGTAACGGACTTTTTATTCGGCCCCTTGGCAGCATCGCTGAATCCAGTTCCTGTAATATCGTAAACGGTTATCTTCTCTATCCTGTCTTCTGTCTCGTAATAATCATATTCGGAATATGAAAAGACGCCGTATTTATCTTTAGAGATAACGTAAGAAACCCTGCTATCCTGCGTATCGTCAAAATATACCTTTGAGGTTATTTTATATGTATCCTGATTATTAGAAACGCAGGAAGCCGTTGTCGCGTCCACGCCTATATCTCCGGAAATGGTTATGCTTAAATTATTGAAATGATCGCCATCGCTATCATAGTAAAGAGTCGTAGCAACTATTTCCGTTCCATCGGTTGAGGCAAATTTAACGGCCGTCAACCTGCCATAAGTGTCATAATAGGAACAGGATTTAAGCGGGCCTTTGCCGCTCGTTATGCCATCCCATAAGGTATCCACTTTATACGTCTTTACCATAGAAACCGCGGTATTATCGGCGTCGTTATAACTTATATATTCGGAGAAGCTATATGTGCCGTCTTCATTCCTGTTGGTTACATAATCCACCTCTTGCCCCCCGGCTTTATAAACTGTCAGCTTCGATTCCAATGGATTTCCCTGCGCGTCAAATTCGTATCCCAAAACCCAGTCGAGAGTATTGGAATTATTATCGATTGCGGTGTCATCATACTTATAGTCGTAAAGATAAGCCACATCCACGCCGTTATCCTTATAAGTCCAAACACGACTAATGTCTGTACTGTCAGGCGCATAAATTACTTCCGTTAAGAGGCAATTAGATGCTTCTGCCGCCGCTTTATCGCTGAATTCGCCTTTGAATATCTCGGTTCTGCCGACATAACCGTTGTAATAGTCATAAAAAGTAGTGGTTGCCTCCGAATCCTGAGAAGGAGCGCCAAAATTAAGTTTATACTCATAGGATCTGTCCAACTCTCTTCCGCCGGGAAGGTATATTGTCTTCTTGACCATATTGTTTGCTAATAGGGCTGAATCGGATACCGCATCCAAAGCAATAGCGGCAACGGCTTCTTTCATCTTTATCACATAACCTCTACCGGGCTCAAAATCCGTGAAGTCGTTTAGATAATTAAGCCGCACCGGCGACGCGCTATCATAACCCCACTCATAAGTAAATATCTCCTCGACTAGCCCCGTATTAATAAGAGTATCGACGGCGCAATCGGTAAGGGCGGAGATGCCGATCCAGTTATAACCTTCGACCAATTCCGGAAGAACCGAATCCACAACATTGCCGTGAATTACAAAACCGGCGTCTTCCGTTACTTTAACCTTATACGCTATACCAGAATGCATCTCCCTTAGATCGCCTTTCTGAGTGGAAACTGTGTAGCTTGCTGTTTGTGTTTTTGCCTGAACGCATTTATCCCATATTGATGATAAAACAACCTCTATGGCGCAATTCTCGGGTTCAAATGGCAAAGATATAAGATTCCATCCTTCTTTTAAACTAATCGAATAGACGATATCGCTGAATTTATAGTCCGTTATCGTATCAATAGTATCGGGATCGGAATCAACAGTCGTATCGTTATAATTATAAACGCTCGTATAATCTATCGAAACACAATCGACCGCGTATGAAATAATCTCTTTTATCTGTCCTTTTTCGTTATAATAGATAGTGGATGTTCTATCATCTTTGTCATAAGGCTCTGTTTCTTTCGCGCATTCATATTTTTCAATTCGCTCCAGAAGACCGTCACTCGAATAGTAGTAAAACGCGGTTTCTTCTATCGTGCCGTCGATGTTATAAATATATTGCCTCGATGCCGTTAAGCCGCCGAGAGCGTCTATGATGTATGCGGTAAAAGACGTGGTTCTGCTATCGAGCATCGCGCATTCATTCCCAAGATCAACCGAACCTATTATCTCCCTGGCAACGCGTCCTTTCTCCGCGCCGGCAATATAATAAATCTTGACCGTACTTTCGCCTGTAGATGGATTCGCGACCATCTCATAAAGAAGCGTGTTTCCGCAATAAAAAGCCCCTCCGAATTTCTCCTGTTGAGGGTAGGGCATAACTGCAGGTGGCACATTTACTATAGAAAAGGGGTCGCCATAAATAACAGCTTCAGAAACCACCGTGTCTTCGAAAATATAATGATATTGATGAATATTTCCGTTATCCGCTTCCGTCATCGAATATAGATTGCCCCATTCGTCATATTTAGAGATTGTCTGTTTACCGGTATCTTTATTCTTTTCTCGGATCTCGGATAGGTATCCATATGTCGCGTCATAAACGTAAAGATACTCAAAAAGTTCCTTCGTTGCCGTTAAACGGCCGTGTTCGTCTATCTCGCCCTGAACTATCTTTATTACCCTATTTTTATCAATACCCTCCGTGGCGTAAATTTGTATTTTATTGTCTTCGCTGTTGGAGGCATATAATAAATTATTATTTACGTCATAGTGGTAATAGGAAATTCTGCCGTCTTGCTTGGTAAAGGTAAGCTCGTAAATTCCGGTATCCGGCGAGAAGCTCTCGATTACAACGCCGTTTTGAGCGTTAAAGGCCTCTAAATCGGCCTGTGTCCTGCCGGCGGCAAGCTTAACAAGTATGCGGCCTCTGGAAACATCCTCCGGTTGGGCGGAATCTATATTCGCGCCTGCTATAAGATTATTATTGTCCAGATATTTATGATACATAGTCTCAAGAGCGGGTGATTCGATAATCTTTTCGACTAGAGATTCTGTTTGATAGCTAACCTCGCCTTTAGCGTTCACATAAGCAATTGTGCGCGCCATATCGGAATAGACTGTCTTCTGTATCTTGCCATAGGGATCTTTTACTATTACCGCTTCTATATTGCCTTCGCTGTCGGTCTCGTAGGTATACTCGGTTACCGCATCTGGATAAACCCTGCTTGCCTCAAAAATTATTCTCTCAATTTCCTCGCCTTGGCAGTAAAACTTGGCGTAATATTCGATCGTGTTTTCTTTTATCGCTTTTTTAGATACGGCAAAACCGCGGTAATCCGCGCAATCGTATTCATATTCAATTTGATTTATAAGCTTATCTCCGCAATATTGCGAAAATAAGACGTCTCTTTGTTGATCATCGTACTCATAGACCTTGGTATAGTCGCATCCCGTCTCTGTCTTCTTCTCAAGCTTCTTACTGGTCTCGTTAAATTGATAGGTAAATTGGATCTTGTTTTCCGTGTGCATCTTGTCGGTCATACCTATTAAAAAGCCGTCTTTGTTGTATTCCATAAATTTGTCGGGATATTCAACGGTTGTAATTGCGCCCAGCAAAGGATCGTCCCTATAGGTAAAGAAATACCTGACTCCGAGAGAATCCGTAACAACCGATATCCTTCCAAACTCATCATAGCCGAAAGCGATATCTCCGGAAGGAAGAACAACTCTCTTTATGTCAGCGGACTTGGCGCTGTAATCTATGATTGCGCCATCCTGGCAAACCTGTTTAACTATTGTCCCATCAGGAACAATATAGACAACACTGCCAGAAGTAAATGGCGAGTTGTATTCCGGAACGTCAAATCGCCATGCGGCGCTCGAAGAGGCGGACTCTAAATCAAGTTTTATGATATCGCCTTTCTTCGCCGTTATTATCTGATTATTATTTGCTGTTGTTATGGTAATAGTCTTTGCCTCATAATCTTCTTCGGCATCTTCTACGTTTATCTGCGTCGTAAATGAGGCAGTCTTTATCCCGCTCGTCTCTTCTATAAGATCAAGCATTATCTGGCCTTTATTCTCGGCTTTAAGGATAAAATTGCTTACAGCCGAGGGAGTTGTAACACAACTCGAGGACTCGACCCTAACCGGCGCTTCGTTATAAAAGTTCCATTTGTATTTTCTGAGGTTTTCAGCTTTATCGAGCAATTTATCAAGCAGCTTTACCTTAAGGATATCGCCTCTATGCAACTGGATTACTTTGCCGTTATCGGCATCGGTTACCGTTACTGTCGTCGGCGCGGCGGCTTCTTTCAAAACAACCACGCTTACAGCGAATATGTCCTTAACCGGCAGATAGGCGGTGTCATCTGTTGAGTAGTTCAAGTCAATATTCGAAGTGCCCCAGTTATTGGCCTTAAAAATCCATTCCATCATATTCTCATCCGGAAATGACTGGGCGCCCTGAGGAGTTAATATACTGTAATCCACTCCCGGAAAAGCGCTTGGTGAATACAAAGTTATTTTGGCGGGAGCATTAGCGTCATAGTCGGTTAATCGGTAATATTCGGTTATATCCTCCTCATTTATACTCCTCTGCCAAACACAATTCTTGGTTACATTCACGATAAAGAAATCACGGCCATTGAGAACGCAGTTTGTCGCGTCATCAACTCCAGCATAAGATATCCATTGCGCGCCGTTCCATTTCGATATCGAAGTAGCTGTGCCGTTTCCATTCTGCTTATTTATCTCATCTATGATTATTTTGGCTGTGGAAATTGTATTTACCGGCAAAGTGACATAGTTGCCGCCGGTTGTCAAACTTATGTCCGCAGCAAGCAAGGCGCTTGTTGCGAGGGCGTCTTTCGAGATGGAAAGGCACAGGGAACTTGCCCTGTCAGTTGTTATCGTCAGCTTCTCGCCGGCTGTTATGCTATAGCTGCCTGCAAGACTAGTTCCGGAAGCATTACCGACACTTAAAATTTTCCCGCCCTGGTCAGCGGCCAAATCAATTAACTGTTGAACGGTCAATCCTGAAATAACGGGCGGCATTACTGTCTTGCTTATCCCTTCGGATAAATCGAGCACGGCGAAAGCCCCGTAGCCTTCATATGTCTTTAACTCGCCCATGCCATCCGAATAAAGTATTACCCTGCCTGTAGCGTCATAGAGCTCCTCGCTTCCATTCTCGAACTCAATGGCTCTTAAGGTATCCGAGGCGTCGAAATGGCGTTCGTAGGAGAGCATCTTTGAGCCGTCGGTATTGGTAAGTTCATCCGAAAGCGCCATTCCAAACCTCAATGCCTTAAGGCGTTCGTATCTATCTACTATCGCGTAAGGCGAGTTATTATCAAAGAGAATCTTCCCTTGTATGTTGTCATTTGTCTCAATCAGAAAACCATTCGAATCGAATTCATAACTGGTCTTTATCTTCGGGAAGAGATCGATATTGGGATTTATATAGTATAATCCACCGCTGCAGTTATAAAAGAAATCCCTGTTGAGCGCGCTTAGAATTATCCGATAGCCATCCACGGGAATATCAGAGGTCTTGTTCGTATAACCTTCCAGCGAATTATCGTCAAAATACACTCTCTGTATGCCGTTTGAAGCCAAAATAATATCTTCGTTTCTGCACCCGAGGCGCGTCTTAAGGTCGTTCTTGGCGTTATTAAACAAACTAAACGTAGCTTGTATAAGAACCGAGTCTTTTACGTAAACACCCGTTGTGTCAGTGTGATACTCCACTATTCCATACGAAGGATATGTCATCTTTATGATATAGCCTGTAACAGCCGCATCTCCGGGCGCAATATCTCTGTATCCATCGAGAGTTGCGTCTGTAAACCGCGTTTTAACGCAGGATAGTATTTCGATATCGGCTATAGCCGCGCCTGTCAGGGTAATAAAATTTTGACGCGCCTGCCGCGCTATAAGATAACCATCTTTATCGGTTTGATTAAGAGTAAGTTGGTGGGTCATTGTATCCGTAAGATAGCGAAAGACCATATGATCCGCTTTCAAATCTACAATAATGCCGTTGTTATCTTTATCTACTCCGGCAAGCTGGATATCGTTGGCGGTTATGGCAGTTGCGTAAACAGTTGCGAATGTCGAGATTAATTTTGTTCGCGCATCGGCAATTGAGGTTAAGTTGATCTCTGGGTCAAGAAAATAACTGGCTGCGTTGCTGTGATAGGTATAGGTCGCGCCGTTTACCGAAAACTCAATAACATAGCCATTTGTAGGAGAAGGTGCAGTGCTCCCGCCTGCGTTATAACCATCAAGAGTGGCGTTGCCGAAGGTCTTGGCCAATAGCGAACTTGAGTATAGCTTAATATCGCTTTCGGCGGAACATTTTACGATACCAAATAAGCTTGTTCTGGCGCTTTTTATTAGACTATACGCGGAAGAAAAGACAGGATTCATTTTTACTATAGTGATATCGGCTTGTGTTTGCGAGTCTTTTTGCGGGAAGATATGATATTCACATTCTATGCCGCCAGACTCAAGCATAACTTTATAGCCTTTATAAGAGGCGGCCACAACAGGACTCGCGAGATATCCGCCAAGAGTGCCGTCTTCAAACAGAACCTCGGTTATGTTTTTGACTGTTATATTTGTAGCTCCCAAGCCCGTCCATTCATTGCGGGCAGTCTGGATATAGGCCAGGGTTTGCTTCATCTCGGGATCGAGGTCAAAAACGCCTGTTTTAGCGTTGGTATGGTACTCATATGAGGTTTCACCGTAAGCAAGCACAATATCCAAACCCACCGTTATGGTATTCTGGGTTTTTGTGCGGTAGCCTCCAAGCGAATCATCCGCCCAGAACTCATAATCGGCTCTTATAAGTTGTATCTTATCGGTTGTTATATTAAGGCGGGCAGCCAAATCCGCCCTTAAGGCGTTTACAACGTTTTTGGTGTCATATTTCATCTCGAGGGTTGTGGATATGAGATTATTAAGGGCGTCTCTTTCTTCGGTCTTTGTTATCGTCTCGTTGGTTATGGCGGTGGGAATAGTTACGGAGCCGCCGTTTAGGTTGACTTGCCTTCCACCTTGATCGGTTATGCTTAAAAGCTTTCCGGTCTGGTTATCGAATTTATAGAGTACTCCGTTTGAGACTAATTCGACGGTCGTTATCACCTCACAACCCTTTGACTGGTCGTAGACTTTAGTATAAGTTATCCTCTCAGTCTTTCCGTCGGAGTAGAACTTGCCTGTCAGAAGGCCGTCTCTTAAACTCATAGTAACGCCACGATCATCCTGGATGATTTTATCCCTTCCATTCTGCGATTCGATTCCCGAGACTATCGCTGATGGCTTATAGAAAGTGGTTGTCTCTTTTCTAACTATCTCGCCCTCGCTTACAAGCTCACTCTTTGTCTCTATAATACCGCCATCATCGCTAATAGCGTATTCAAGCCAGCCTATAACATCGCCGCTACTATTGTAATTTACTTTCCTTACGCTTAGTGGATCCGCCTCGGCTGCCTTCCACTCGCTGTCCACCTTAACAGCAACGCGTTTGTTCGTCATAATATCGCCGTGAGCCTGTATCGTTGAGATTGCCGGATCCGAAGGATATATCACAAAACCGTCATCTTCGGCTATTCTTACATTATCAACATAAATCTGGCCGCTTGCCGTAGCTCCGTTAACAACAAGGGCAATCCCTCGCACATCGTCTAAGTCGGCTACCGGTATCGAGAAGCTGTCCGTCGTGCCGGCTTTTCTCCATCCAGGAGAACTGACGTCAAAGACTATTGTGTTGGCGCCGGAATTTAAAACCTGGGCCTCGCATTCATACCATACTTGGCCCTCTCCGGTTGAAAGGGCGACATTTACCGTCTTTTGCGCGCCGGGATTGTATATGTCGAACTTGAACCTTGCCATATTGACAGCGCCTTCTTCGGGAAGGGATTCCGTTGTTACAGACCACATCTCTTCTATGCCTTCAAGCTTGAAGACAGCTTTATCGTATCCGCCCACAAAAGTAAGCTCTAAAGAATTTAACCCTTCGGTAACATAACTTGTGGAAATGTCTATCTCTCTGGCGCCGGTTGTGGTATCGGCCGCCCAACTGGACTCTAAGCTATGAATAGGGCTCTCGCAATCATCGAATAAGACATCTCTCATACCTTCGTAGCCTAAGTTCCAGAAGCAGGAACCGTTTACCCCTGTATTCTGCATCTCGGCATAGTATTCCTGGAACCTGGTTACTCTGTCCAGCTCGTCGTACTGGGGATAACGGTATTGCTTTATCTCGCCGAAGCCGCCCCAGTATATGTATCCCACGGTATGAATTCCGTATTCCTCCATAATGACGGGCTTTCCTATCTTGTTATGGGCGTCCTCCAAATGCTGCCTTATCCATTTTAAATGCCTTTCAGAGTCATCTTCGGTGGGGAATGAGTTAAACTCCGACTTGTCTATATATGTCCTGAAAGTGCAAAAGTCTATGCTGGGGCAGCCATCTCTCCATTCGCTCATAACAGGGCTATTGGCGCCTTCCTGCCAGCTTACAAGGGTATCGGTAGATTTGTTGTCGCTTATGAAGTCTATTCCGCTGGAGCCGTTTGTGACACCGTAAATCCAGTGGTTGTAGGGAAAATCCTGCCATTCGAACTCTTCGGCTTCCTCTATGGGCATAATGTAGTTACCTTCCTCGCCACATCCTATCATATGGTTGGGGTCTATGGCATCTACGTAATTGGACATCTCCACTATCCAGTTATGGACCCAGCCGCCTGAGACATCGCTCTTGCAGCGGGGTTCGTTGAAGACCTCCCATGCAAGTATCGTGGGGTCGTCTTTATATCTTATGCCGGTTATGGAGTTTGTCCTATTTAACAGGTAGGTCACGTAATCCTTATACCACTGCTTGCACCAATCATTGACGTAGAACTGGTCGTGGAAGGGGTCGTTCTGGCCTATCGGGTCTACTTCGTTTCCATATTTATCAAAATCGGGCAGGCTCTCGGGATGTTCTTCGTAAGCCCATCTCATATACTGGTACATACCGCCGTAATGACCCCAGTTGTCTACCAGTGGGAGTATGAGACGTATGCCTAATTTACCGGCAGTAGCTATCATCCTGTCTAAATGCTGGAAGGCGCTTTCGTTCCAGACGCCTCTTTCGGGTTGGTAGCTTGAAGGTTCTCCTTCTCCAAATGCCCATGTCCGGACTACAGTGCAGCCCATATTCTTTGCGGAGGTCAAGACGTTCTCTATGACATCGTCTGACTTCTCGAAGAGATACTCGGAGTTGGCGCCCGCAAAGAAGAAGCTTTCTCCGTTTAAGACAAAGTTGGTGCCGGAGGCCTCTACTATGCCGTAGTTTTCCTGCGTATAGGCAGAGGACAGCTCTTCTCCTCCTATGGCAACGTTATCTATGTATATGGTCCCTTTATAATCGGTGTTCGCCCAGAACTGTATGCCTACCTTTATTATGGATTTAAGCTCTTTATCGGTCATAATCCTGGTTCCTTCATAGTCGGCAAGGTCGGCTAAATCGAATTCCAGGGTATTGGCATTAAGTCCGCCTACTAACTGGCAGTTGCTGTGGAACCATATGTAGTCTTTTGTGACATCATCATAGCTGGCTACCCAGATGGTTGCGGCAAAATCTGCCGTTCCTGATTCGGGGGAGCTGAACTTAACATCGGCTGTTATCTTCTTATGATCTTTATTGCTTAAGTTTATGGGAGGGGTATACATAATTCCGGTAAAACCTTTTTTGTCCTTGTCAAGGCCTGTGTCCACATCGAAGTCGGTATCCATAGCAAGTGAGTTGTCTTTCCAGTAGACAGAGTCGAAGGCATCCGCGCCCCAACCGCTGTCTGTGTCCCAGCAGGGAATCTCATTTACACAGTTGGAGTTGCTAAAATCGTAAAGATAGCTTTGCGGAACAAATTCTCCGGCGGTGGATTCATAGGAGTATTCGTAGGCGAAACCATCTCCTAAGGCCTCTTCTTTTATAAGGCGGTTCTGGATATCGTAGCTTCTCTTCCTTATAACGTAAGAGCCGTCGCCGCTTAAAGATTTATCCAGACTCGAGAACTTCCAGCTCACATTACCTTCAGGCTTGTTATCGTAGTATTTCCAGATAGATGGATAGGTGCCGGCTTTTGGATCGTAGGTGGCTGCTCCAACCAAAGCGCCGTTATGGCCATTTCCGGAGAGGTCAAGGGCTGTCTTGGTGGCGTAATCGTGATATAGCACAAGACCGCCTAAGGCGATAGATCCTTCCTTGCCGGCCTTAATCTCATCACTCTCAAGCGCCCTGTCATAGACCCTGAGAGAAGATACGGAACCGTTTAAATTCCTGGCGATCTGTAAATTGGCGCTATTAAGTTTAAGTTTAATACCCGTTTTACCTGGAACAGTACTGCTTAGAGGCGCGTTGTTATTTAAATAAAAAGTTAGATTTGCAGTAGCGGTATCATAAGTAAAAGCTATGTAATTCCAGCTGCCGGCGGTAATCGCAAAATTATACGCTACGGTAGAATTATCGGCAAATGCCAAGCATACGGTTATGGTATTGCTGGCTATCTGCTTCAACCCGTATGAGTTAAAATCGTAATCTCGCGTCAGCAAATAAGTCGAATTATTTAAGCTATTGAATTTAACCCAGGCCTCAACAGTTACTTCGTTCTCTATGTTCGGACTGGGGACGGAGCAGCTGATATAAGAGTCGTTTCCGGTCAAATTAAGACCTGATTTGGCGCTGCCAAGATAATCCACGCTCTTTATTTTACCATCAGGATAATATGAAGTTTGCTCAAGGATATTGTTTAAGGAATCCTTTTTAACGGAATCTACGAGGACATTATCTACCACATTGTATTCATAGGTAAATTTATTGCCTGCCGCATCCACATAATCCACAAGCCGGCTTCCCCCGCCTATTACGGCAAACTCGCTGAAATGCCTGCGGCCGATAAAAGTCCACTCTTCGTTATAATCGAACTGCCAATTTTCACCGGTATTCTCGTTGGAGCAAAGAGTCGTTTTATAGATAACCGTCCCTGTCTGCTGAAGTTTCTTGTCGACAAATTTGTACTTAACCGCGCTTGGATAGGCCGCTATGGCATAATAGCATCCGTCATTTGAATTATAATCGAATTCCGAACTTAGTATGCTTACGTTAAATTTATCGGCGGAAGCAACAATTCCCAGATTTACCATATCATCGCGAATAGCCTGCTTGAAGGCAAAATCATCGCTATTGTGATAAACGGCATCCGTCTCGGCAAGCCTCATCTCTTTGGCAAGTTCATTATCGTATTTGTCGTACCATAAGTAATACTTACAGGAAGCATCGGAAGCTTTCTTTATCGTCAGCTTCATCCAGTGATTGACGGCAGCATCTTCAGCGACACTTTCTATGATGGTATTTACCGCATTCTCTTTGAGGCCGCGGAATAAATCCACCGAAGCCATAAGAGCGTAATCTATATGAGCCGAATTAAAAACGCTACACCCGCTTACGGTAAAAACAACATCTTTGTATTTACCTTGAAAGGTCACTGTCCCACCCTGCTTTATGTACTCTATCTGACTTGTTTGGCCATCCAAGTCATAATAATATGAAAGGTATTGATGTTTTTCTGCGGGGCCATTATCGAATCCTAAACCGGTCTCGGCGCCGTAGGTATATTTATCGACGCTCTTTTGTTTGCCATCCAAATAATATTTGTAGTCTGTTATTATCTTCTTGCTGTAGGGTTGCGGCGCGCCTGTCGGAGAGAGGTATTGTTTCTCGGTTATATTAGATACGTTTCCCGATGCCTCATAAGCGTAAGAGGCTATCCATAACTCTAGATTATTACCAGCGGCATCCTTGACGTATTTAGTATACCCACTCAAGCAGCTGCCGCCGGATTTGTATTCGGCTATAAAATAGTAGATATAGGACTCTGATCCGGAGGCTGTCTTATATATATTAACTATATCTTCATTTTTATACCTGCTGAAGTCATAGTTTGTGGTCACGGTCTTGATCGCCTGATGAGAAGAATTCTTATCTATAACAACGCTCAAGTATAAATAACCTACGCCGTAAGAGGCGCTTATCTGCTTATAATTACCGGCTGCGTCAGCAGGAGTATTCCAGCTGCATACCAAAGTATCTCCTGTCTCGGTATAATTCAGAGTATATTGCACATTATTATATTTATAGACAGCCGAATAGCCCGCCGAAGAGATGGCCGCCGACACGAAAGCAACGGAAGCCGGCAGTTCGTCTTCAAGTAAAAGTTCAAAAAAACTTCTGAGATCTTCTTTCCCCTCAAAACATATCGAATCGTCTCCTACGGTCTTATTCTCATAGAGCCAATAGACTTTATCTACGTCGGTCTTTACTCCAACAACATCTATAGACGCATAATTAGCGATCTTTTTGGAGGGAATCCAGCTGCATCCCGAAGAACAGACTATACAATAAGCTTGCATCCAGTCAATTATCGACGTATCGGCCAATGCCGTTCCTAAGGTATTCTTTATCTGCGTGCAGTTTCCTCCCGCGGCAACAATCTCGGCCTTGACTTCGGCAACGGTGTAATCACAGCCGTAGACAAAGGTAACAAGGTTATCTCCGGCTATAAGGCTTACAGCTGTCTTCTCCTGGGACTTGGCAAGATTGCCTTTGCTTAAATAGCAGAGGCTGGCTTCTCCTATATTCACCACTACATAGGCCTCTCCAGCCTTAAGCTCAGTCACAGCGGGATCTTTTAGAGAAACATTGACACCCTGGTCATTAAGCTCTTGAATGAATTCGGACGCGGTATAGGTGTGGTTCTCTATCCAGGGCATAATTATGGCGCTTTCGCCCTGGGCTATGTAGACGCTCCTGTTCCAGTCGACAATTGTTTCGGATTTTTTAACGCCGTCTTCATAATAGTCGCTTATGGTAACCTGACCTAAGTCATTTACGGACTCTATAACGCGGCCTCCTGAATCGAGGATATTCGGATAAAGGCCGCTTGCCTTTATAGCTTTAAGCTCTCTATCGGTTAAAGGCGTTATCGATTTGTCTATAATGTCTTCTGTTCTTACAAGGGCGGCCTTGTCCCACTGATTAATAAATATATCCTTTTTAGCGGATATGGTATTGCCGTTTATGTCTATATAAGAAACGGCATCTTTATTTACATCCGTTAAAACTATATAATGGCCGCCTGCCAAATGGCAGATAACAGGCAAAAAGCCCTCTTCTTTACTATAAGCGTATATATCCAGAAGATCCTCATAATCAAGGAGGGCGCCGATAAGATGGACATCATATCCTTTTGCAGCTTCCTTAATAGCGTACATAGAAGTCTGGAGTTTACCCGATGTCTCGTCGTTTATTACACCGTTTAAGATGTCTATTAAAAGCGTCTCTTCGGCAAGCTTATCTTCTTTTACTCCTGTAAGTAAGCTAATGGCTCTTGAGGCGCAGTTGATTACATTATCTATCTGGGTATTGAGCCATTCCGATATCTTTAAGAAGGCCTCTTTTGTGAAATTAGAGACAGACTCTACTATGGATAGGACGTTTTCTATTATGGATTTTCCTGAAGACTGCGCGGGAGCCGGCTCAATAGAAGCTTTTTCTTCTTGTGTTATTTCAGAAGCCTGGTCGTAAAGGGCCTCTTTCGAAACCGCGGACGGCTCCTCCGCTTCCGGCTCAACAACAACCGGAATCCCTGTTATAACGGCTTCTTCCGGTTCAACCGCCGCGGGAAGAGGTTCTTCGGAATCTATAATATTTAAAGGTTCTTGCAAGGACGCCGGCGCGGCAGGGCTTTCCTCGTAGTCGTCGGATAATATCTCCGGCGGCTGTTCTTCCTGCGCTTGTTTATCAGGGGCTTCGGTAAAGACCGACTCTATCACCTCATCGGATTCTATCGAATGGGGCTTATCCTGTGGTTTCTTGCCGCCTCCAAGCAGGACCTTTAATGGCGAGGTCAGTATATCCACAGCGCCTGTTACTATATCTTCCGAGAGATTTAGGCCTTTAGGAATTAAGCCAATCATATCTTTGGTCAAGTTAAAGGAGAATTCCCCTGTCTTGATTAAAGCGTCTGTTCCAATCTCAACTGGCTTGAATATATTAAAACCTTCCTTATCTTCGGAAGGAGCCGCGGATTCCACCTCAAGGCTGGGGGTTTCTTCTTTTTTTGGAGCTTCTTTAAGGAGGCCGTCTTTATCATACTCCAGGGCCTCTATAAGGGCGCCTTCAGAATTATACTTGAATTCTTTCCGTGAGCCGTCGAAGGCAGCTACGCTCTTTACATTGCCATCGGCGTCGAATTCGGTTGTTTTGCCGGACTTTGAGTCGGCGATGGATAAGAGCTTGCCTTCTTTATCGAATTTGGAGACGATTTGCTTGCCCTTGTCGGTTACAGTCTTGGTCCCATCAAGCTCATAGCGATAGCTGATGGAATCATCAACCGCTTCATTAGGAGCGTTCATCTTCTCCACGAATTCCTGCTGACGCTTCTTGGCCTCTTCTATCTCTTGTATAGTAGCGCGCATCTCGGGGGATAGCCCGCGCTTATTTTGGAGATTAGGGGCTATGGACTCTCCGCCTGCCCAGGCGACCTGTTCCAGTAAAAACACAAAAGCGATTGTCAGACTTATTGCTCTCTTGACAATCGCTTTTATATCGCTGTTTCTTAATTTTCGAGAACTTGCCGGCGAATCTTCCTTCGCCTCGCAAGCGCCCTCTCTTTCCGGTAATATCGGCTCCGGAATATCGGGACTTAATCCGGGAGAATTATCGGCTTCGAATCCTCCCTCTCCGCCATAGTGTTTTTCATCCATCAATTAGCTCCCCCTATTTTAGCTTTTTGATATACTGAAAATAAAAGACAAAAAATGCGCCCGCCTTATTTTTAATTAAATAAGTGGGCTAAACCGAGATTAAACGCGCTATCTCCTCTTTTTTCAATAGTAATTTCTCCTTTAAAAGATAATCATTTACATAATATTAATATAAAATTCACAAAGAATTAACGATTCTTTATTGACTTTTTAAGCATACAGTATAAGCTTATTTATGTCAAGGGTAATTTTTTGTCTTTTTAAGGTAAAATCTGCTGTGGCGGGATTCGGCCCTGCCTGCCGGCAAGGTAGGGATTATTGTAATTTGAGAGCGTTGAAAAACCCTCAAAAAGCCGTTGTTCATATGGTAAAACTATGCTCTTGAATGTACTAAATTGGGACGCAGATAAACGCAGATTATCAGGATTTTTTAGACTTATCTGCGTAATCCCTATTTTCTGCGAAAATCTGCGTCCAGACGGCCTTTTGCAATGCTCTCAATTTTTAAATTTATTTTTTTCATATAACATATATTATAGGTTTGTCTATTTTTATGTCATTAAAATTGTCCTGTAGGGTTCAGGCCTGCCTGAACCTATAATTTAAACCAAATAGACAACGGGACGGGCAGGCCCGCCCCCTACACGTTTTCCATCAGCGCGCAGTTTTCAAGAATAAAGATTTTCGCCTGGAGCCGCACATTGAAAATTTGACAGTAAGTCTCTCCTGAACTATAATGTTTTAAATGGAAGCTGAAATAATCTCTATAGGAACCGAGATTCTTCTTGGGCAAATATTAAACACAAATCAACAATATCTCTCTTCGCGGCTTGCCGCGCTTGGAATTGACGTTTACCGCCATTCAACCGTCGGAGATAACCCTGAAAGGCTTATTTCCGCAATCCGGCAGGGCATTGAGCGTTCGGATATCGTAATTACTACCGGCGGATTGGGGCCTACGGTTGACGATATAACGCTTAAAGCTATTGCTTCCGCCTTCTCCAAAAAATTGATCTTTAATAAAGATCTCGCCGCGCAAATAAAAGCGCGCTTCGGAAGACAATGCGTTAATATGCCCAAAGAAAATCTGTGTCAGGCTTACGCGCCGGAAGACGCCGCGATATTAAAAAATAACGAGGGAACGGCGCCCGGTTTTATCATCGAGAAAAACGGCAAGATATTCATCGCCCTGCCCGGACCGCCGCGAGAACTCAAGCCGATGTTTGATAAATATGTCTTGGCATACCTTAAGAAAAAAACACGATCAGGCTGGATAATAAAAACCCGCGCCCTGAACATAACCGGTTTGCCCGAATCGGCCGTAGATAATAAAGTAGGAGACCTTCTGCGCGGCGCGCCGCCGGTTACAGTCGGAATATTCGCTTCCCCGTCTCTTGTCGAATTAAAGATAACCGCCAAAGCAAAAACCGAAAAACAGGCCAACGCGCTGATAGATAAGATGGATAAAAAAATTGCCGCGCGTTTAGGAGATTACATATTTGGGCGCGACAACGAGACTCTTGAAGGCGCCGTCGGGCAATTGTTAAAACGCTCTGGAAAAACACTCGCCGTAGCCGAATCCTTGACCGGCGGCCTAATCTCAAGCAGAATCACGGATGTGGCGGGAAGCTCGAAATATTTTATGATGGGCGGCGTAGCTTATTCAAATGAGACGAAGATCTCAAAACTTAAAATTCCCACGGGATTAATCAGGAAATACGGCGCCGTAAGCCGTGAGGCCGCGATTAAAATGGCGAAAAATGTGAGAGAGATCGTAGGAACCGATTACGGATTAAGCGTAACCGGAATCGCCGGACCTGACGGCGCGACAAAAACCAAGCCGGTCGGGCTTGTCCATATCGCTGTCTCGACCCAAGAAGAAACAATCTGCCGGAAGTTCAATTTCATAGGCAGTCGAACGGTCATAAAATTCAACAGTTCTCAGGCCGCTCTCGATTTATTGAGAAAATATCTTACTGCTCAAAATAACAGATGTCATTCCCCGACTTGCAGACTGGGTCACAATGTAGTTGCTCGATTTATCGAGCACAACATATCGGCCCAATAAATTGGGCAGCTACAATATGTTGATCTATTTAGTCGAGAAAAAGGGTTACGACCCAGTCTGCGAGCCGGACAATGACGATATAAGATTAAATCTCAAATACATAGAAGAAAGTGTTTTTACAAAAAATGGAAGAATTGATCCGATCCTTTATTGCAATTGAATTAAGCTGGGAAACGCGCGATGAATTGTCGCGCCTTCAAGCCGCCCTCAAAAAGTTAAACGCCGACATAAAATGGGTTGAGCCGGATTCCATTCATCTTACCCTTAAATTTCTAGGCGAAGTTGATTCCTGTAAAATCAAAGAGGCGGAAGAAATCCTAAATGAAGCGGCAAGCGCTTTGCCGGGGCCGTTTAATTTAAGATTGAGCGGCATAGGCGTTTTCCCAAGATCAAACTATCCTAAGGTAATATGGGCCGGCCTCGCCGAAGGAACAACCGAGACAACCCAATTAGCCCAAACGCTTGATAAAAAACTGCGAGATCTTGGATTTTCTTTGGAGACAAGGGAATTTCTTCCTCACATAACACTTGGCAGAGTAAGATCTTTACGCAATAAGGACGATTTGATTAAAATGATAGACTCTACAAAATTTGAACCGGCCTCGATAACAAAAGTAGACCGCCTCACGCTCTTCAAAAGCCGGCTGACTGCGCAAGGCGCCGTTCATGCCCCCATCTTTACCGCTAAAATAAAAACCAGTTGAGTGGTAAAATTCGCGTAAAGACCCGCGGCAATATCATCCAGGATAACGCCCCAGGGACTGGCGATCTTCTCTAATCTCTTAATGGGAAAAGGTTTGGTTATATCGAATAATCTAAATGCCGCGAAAGCCGTTAAGATAAAGACGGTTTTTTGCGGAATAAATAACAGCGCCGTCATCATTCCCGCCGCCTCGTCAATAACTATCCGCGCGGAGTCAGCTTTTCCAAATATCTTCTCCGCTTCGCTTACCACAAAAAATTCGATCAGGATCAAACCTGCCAGACAGCTGAAATATAGCGCCGGCGGATCTTTAACAATAAAGTAAAAAATAAGCCCGCCCATAGAGCCGATCGTGCCCGGCATAAGCGGCGCATATCCCAAATAAAAAAATGTGCTCAATATCCTTATAACCGTTTTCACGCAAATATCTTTCTGTTGCGCCAAAGAAACGAAACGCCTGAAATAAGCGTCAGAATAACGGCGATAAGGATAGAGATAAATATAAGATTCAAGACCCATCTTTCGGTCCCGTCATTCCAAAAGCTAAGATATTTTGCGGCGTCCCTGAGCATCAAAAAAATAAGAACTATAAATATAGCTATCATCTGCGAGACCGTCTTATGCTTTCCCGCTTCCTCGGCCTCGATGACCCTGCCTCTCCCAAGCGCGAATATCCTTAAACCGGTTACCGCCGCTTCCCTCGTGATAATTATCACGACTGTCCATGCCGGAATAAGCCTTAACTCGACGAACGCCAAAAAAGCGGCCAAAATAAGAATCTTGTCGGCAACCGGATCCATAAACTTCCCGAAATCGGTAATCTGGTTTCTTGTCCGAGCAAGATAGCCGTCAAGATAATCCGTCGCGCAAGCGGCGGAAAAAGTCAGAAAAGCCAGGAATTTCGCTCCTGTCCACCGCGCGAAAAGAAAATACATAAATACAAACGTTAAAATAATTCTCGATATCGTAAGTTTATTTGATAAATTCATCTTGGTATGAACCTGTTGCGAAATATCATTTTTTGCAATTTCCCGCCTTTATTATCCTAAACACAACAATGTCATTCTGTGGCTTGACCACAGAATCCAGACATAAAAATAACTTTTAGCGTGACTGGATTCCCGCTAACAGATTGCGGGAATGACGTCTTGCAACTTAAAACAATTGAACTCATACAACTACTCGTGGTTCCGCGATACATTATTTTTAGTCTACAAGAAAATTGCTAAGAACGATGGATTTCAACCTTTCGAAATCAACGGGCTTTGTAACGTAGTCGCAACTTCCCGCGTCGGCGCATCTTCCGGATTCTTCGACATCCCAAATCGCGCTTACAATAACAACGGGAATATTGGAATCAATCTCTTTAATCCGCTTGAGAGTCTCAAAGCCGCTCATCCCGGGCATCAATATATCCAGGATCACAAGCCCGGGTTTTTCAATCATAATTCTATGCAGGGCCTCTTCTCCCGACTGCGCCACTACTAATCTCCAGTTCTCGGCGCTTAATTTAATCGCTAATAACTCCAACTGTTGAACATCGTCGTCAACTATTAAAACAGACCTTTTAGATTTTTCGTCCATTACCGCCCTCCTTGGTATTATCGTAACTCTTCGCCCATAAAATTGTCATTGCCCGACTTGGAGACTGTGCCACAATGTAGTTGCTCGATTTATCGAGCCTGATATGTTAGCCCGATGAATCGGGCAACTACAATATCTTGATGAATTTAGCTGGTGCAAGCGGTTTCATAAGCCTCTTTGCTTCAAGTTGCAAGACGTCATTCCCCGATTTATTCGGGGAATCCAGTCATGCTATAAAATGTGATTCCGTGTCTGGATTACCCGCACAGGGCGGGTAATGACTTATGAAACCGCTGGAGAATAACATTTAAAACTACTCGATCGTAACGCTCATTTATTAATCAAACCTTCTTTAACCTTCTGATTTCCTGCAACAAATTTTCGGCAGAAAGACCTCCTTTCTGCTCGATGTGTTCAACGTTGCCGTTAAGCTTCTCTTTATCTTTAAGGGTTATGCTCTTTGCCGTAAGCACGATTATCGGAATATCCTTAAGCAAAGGATTACTTTTCATCTCCTCAATCACCTTAAAACCGCTCATCCTCGGCATCATTAAATCAAGAATCATTAAATCGGGCCTGGACTTAATCGCTAACTCTACGCCTTCTTTGCCGTTAAATGCCTTGATGGTCTTGAATCCCGCCGATCTAAGAGTTACCTCCGTAAGTTCCACCGCGTAAGGATCATCGTCCACGACAAGAATATTTATCGGCTTTCCATTTCTCGCCCCATCCATCATCCCAAACCTTCCCAAAATCTGAAAAAGTTTACTCTTGTCCACGGGCTTAACCAGATAATCAATGGCTCCAAATTTCGAGGCCTCGCCGCTGTCTTCCATGACAGAAACTACTATAACGGGAATATCCTTAGTCTCGGGCAAATCCTTCAGCTCTTGAAGAACCTGCCAACCGTTCTTCTTGGGCAAATTAATATCCAGCGCAACTATATCCGGCTTTAGTTCCCTGGCCTTGTTAACCGCTTCCTCGCCGTCAAAAGCCGATAGAACATTATATCCTTCGGATCGAAGCGCTTCTGAAAGAAGCTCATTCTCCTGTGGATTATCTTCGACTACTAATATGCTGGGAGTTTTATCTGCCAAAGCCGAAACAGCGCTCTTTTTAGCCGCTTTTTTTATCTCCACTATTGAGATTCCAACTTTCTCGCCAAAAGCCTTAACGCATCTGTCCAGCGAATAAACAACAGGAAACGTAAATATAAATTTGCTGCCCTTGCCTTCTTCGCTTTCCAACCAAATCTTTCCTCCGTGTATCTCGATCAAGGTCTTTACCAGCGATAACCCCAGTCCGGTGCCGGAATATTGCCGCGAATACCCTTCATCAGCCTGCTGAAAAGGCTCAAATATGCGTTCCCAATCTTCTTTTTTGATACCGATTCCGCTATCAATTACCGAAATCTGAAATTCCTCTTTATCCTTTAAAAAAAGGGTCTCGATTTTAACGCTTCCTTCCTCAGGAGTAAACTTAATGGCATTGCTTAAAAGATTATACATTACCTGCTTGAACATCTTCTTATCGGCTGTCATCATTGGCGAATCCGCCAAATCTGGAACCGTCAAGGATATCTTCTTCTTTAAAGCTAAAACCTTGACAACATCATTAACTTCCTTAATAACCTCGTCCGGGAAAAACTGTTCGGGACTAACCTGAATCTTTCCGGCCTCGATACTCGCTAAATCAAGAAGGTCATTTATCAATTGCAAAAGGTGCCTTCCGGAAGTAAGGATATTATTCAAGTATTTTCCCTGAGTCGCGTTTAAGCCTCCGGATATGCCGTCCAATAAAACCTCGGAAAAACCTATTACGGAATTTAGCGGCGTTCTTAGTTCGTGGCTGACATTGGTTAAGAATTTAGATTTAGCCTCGCTTGCCCTGACTAACTCCTTATTAAGAATGACTAACTGCCGCGTCTTTGCCTCTACCCTTACCTCCAATTCCTTATTCCATACCTCAAGTTCCATTTTCGCTTTTTCGAGTTCTTGGTTTCTGGTCTCCAGCTCCTTTAATATCCTGCGATTTTCGTTCTTTAACCTGTATTCTTCCAATAAATTCTTAACGGTTAATCTCAAATCTTCGTTTTCCCAGGGCTTCTCGATATATTTGCTTAATCCCGCGTTGTTTATGGCATATATGGCCGAATCCAAGCCGGCGTATCCTGTCAGCAAAATCTTTACGGTTTCTGGATGTTTCTTATGCACCATCTCCAGAAATTCCGCGCCCTTCATTCCCGGCATTACATGATCGGCAATCACCATTTCCAAGTTCATTTGACCCTTTTCGAGTTCGTCTATAATCTGAAGGGCGTCTTCGGCGCTCTCAGCCAATCTTATATCATGGGTCTGACCCGCCAGATCTTCCAAATTAAACCTCAACGAAACCAATACTGTCTGCTCATCATCAACGCATAATATTATTCCTTTAGACACGCTTGGCTTCCTCCACTTGTTTTAACGACTCTTTAGCTAATGCGGCCTTAATGGGCAAAACCACCTCAAAGCTTGTCTTGCCCGGAACCGATTCAACGTTAATCCGGCCGTTATGCTTCTCTACTATCTGCTGGCAAATCCCCAACCCCATTCCCGTTCCCTTTGCTTTTGTCGTAAAAAACGGTTCGAATATCTTCCCTGATATCTCCTTGGGTATTCCGGGGCCGTCATCGGTAATCTTAACCGCCGCCATATCATCCTTTCGGTATGTTTCGATAACAATCTTGCCCTTGCCTTTCATTGCCTCGCAAGCGTTAAGAATGATGTTAGTCCATACCTGATTAAGCTCATTTACATAACAGGTGATTTTGGGAAGATCGGAAAAATTCTTTATAACTTCTATCCCGCCCCTTAACTCATTATTTAAGATCGTAAGCGAAGTATTAATGCCTTCATAAATATCAACCTCTTCCACCTTGGATTGATCGAGACGGGAATACGCTTTAAGGGCCTTGACTAATTCTATAATCCTTTCGGTGCCGATATCAACACTCCTTAAATTGATAAAATACCTGCCTATATCTTGCAAGGTTTTCAACAATAATTTGGCGTCGGTTCTCGAAAGCAAATCGGCCATCCCCGCAAGCTCATCTTTAAGATGGAATTCGGCCAAAACACGCTCGGCTCCGGCAGGCAAATGAAGGTTTAGCTCGTTGGCTTTTTCTCTAATCTGCTTTGCCTGGTTCTCTTCTTCTTTAAGGCTCATCCCATTGCGCGTAAGAGTATTCGCGGCTGTCTTCTTGATTATCTCTAAATAAAAGGCTTTATCCTTCTCATTAAAATTGAATTTGTCAATATTGACGATGTCGAAAAATATCCTCTCCATATTTGCTAAAACAAAAGAGATCGAAGACCTGATTACTCCGGCAGGGGTGTTTACCTCATGCGCTATGCCCGCTATCAGGCGGCCCAAAGAAGCCATCTTCTCCGATTGCACCAGCAAAACTTCATTATCCTTTAAATCCTTATAAGCTTTTTCTAATTTTTTGTTGGCCATACTGAGTTCTTCTGTCCTTGCCTCGACTTTCTTCTGCAAATCGCGGTTAAGTTCTTCTATCTCTCTAACCGAATTTAAGAGCGCCGTATTCTGGCCTTCGTAAAGCTCGGCGCCCTCCTTTGCGATATTCTTATAATCCATAGCTCGTCCTATAAGATACCCGCTTAAAAGCAACGCTGCGAGAAACAACATATCTTCCGCCGAACCCGAAAAATATAACTTCCCGCTAATAGAATAAGCGATCCAAGCGATAAAAGCTCCTGTCAGAGATCCTAAATATCCAAATAGCTGAGACGGTTTATTAACCCATGTTATTTCATATACGCAGCTGTCATCGCCTCTTGCCTGACATTTCGAATGATTTACTTTAGCCAAGGGAAGCCCCCATACTGTCGGTATGGAAGCGTAATTTCCCTGAAGGTACCGGCAGTTGTTGACGGTTTGAACAAATTCATCTAAATAATGAACTTTAATAATCGCTTTATTTTTTTTTAGCTCTAATAAACTAAGCTCGGCGGCCCTGCTAAGGTTATGGTTAAACCTGATTATATTCCCATAAGTTAAGGCGGGATTACTTAACACTCTTAGAATAAAGTGAAGACTTCCATAAGATTCTATTTTGGCGGCACAGGTTCCTGCTTCAAAGAGCGCATCGGAATTTCCGGCATACTCCACTAACTTATCAAAAAGAGACGTATAATAACTAAACGTCAGCCAGTTATTTTCGTTCTCCAAATATTCTAACGGCATTCCTGTATTATGAATGAATTTTTTTAACTCCTCTTTTCCATATTTACTCTCAAAATAGACCAAAAATGGTTTAATCGTTCTACAGTTCATTTCTAACCGGCTCTTAGAAAAACTTACATTGGGCATCAAAGCTACCTTTTCTTTTTTATCAGCCATTTTTTACCCATTATTTAATTTCTTTGAATATCTTTCCTGATTCATAGTCTATTTTTGGGGTCGTAATCTTAAAAAGAGCGGTAAAGATAAGGCTGCCGAAATAATCCTTATGCTTCATATACATAAAAAGGCGCTCGATTTGAGCGCCAAGGGTTACTTTAGTGGAAATTGTCGTCATACCCATTTCAAGTTTTTTCTTTCCTTCTGTAATCGATAGTTTAATGATCTCATACAGACTATTAAAATAAATTGAATAGCGTTTATTGTATTCATAATCTACGCCTACAAACATTGGCCTTAAGGTATAATCATCAATCAAAACCAACATAAAACCTAATATTTGCATCTCTTTCTTTAGTAAAATTACTTTTGCTTTTCCGTTTAAATAGAGGCTGATGTTTCGAAAGAAATCCTCAGTTAAAATTTCTCTGCGGTATTCCTTCGCGCGTTCATAAGTATTTCTCCATAACTTTAATAAATCAGGCGCTATATCGTCAAAATTCTCTTTGACTTCAACATGAATTCCATTATTAGAAGCTCGTCTAATATGTTTCTTTATGTTGCTTCCATAGTGACTTCTAAGGCTCTCCATATATTCATTGAAACAACTCCATTTGCAATTTATCACTGTATTTGGAAGATTTGAGACTCTTGTATAGCCATATTTTCCAAGAGAGTCGTAAAAAAATGTCTCCGTATCCGTAAAATCTCTTAAGAGAAAAAGTTTGATACTTTTGCTTTTGCCAAATTCCTCCATTCCTCTTATGATAACTTCAAGCGCCGCTTTTTTGTCATTGCGATCCGCCTCAGGCGGAGAAACAATCCCATCTTTTAGATTGCTTCGTCGTTCCAATGTATCGCCTGAACTCATGGTGTTCGCAATGACAGTTTTCGGAGCGGTTTCAGTGAAAGAAATCGTGTTGCCTAACGCAACCGGCGTTCCGCACTCAATAAATCTCAATATAAGAAATTTAGGAAAAATTTTTCTTACCAAAGAAATTACCTTCTTAACGACCCCTTTGGCGAGAACATCTAATTCAAAAGTCATAGAATAGACGCACGTATGCGCGATCAATCTTTCACCTTCATAGACAAGCAGATAACGATAATCGCAGTCATTTATATTGGACTCCTCGACAGCGCGCAGATAATTATAGCTGCAGATAATCCTATCCTCGCCCACAATAGAATTCCACTCTTCCTGACTTATCTCTGTGATACTTTTAAGAACTTTGAGAGTCAAAGATTTATCATTTGTGTCCAGATTAGCTTTTAACATGTCATTACCCGACTCGTTCGGGTAATCCAGACTTGCTGTACGACTGGATTCCCCGCATAAAGCGGGGAATGACGTCTTGTGGTTTGAACCAAATGAAGTTACAGAATTGCTTGCAGTCTCTTTTGAAGAAGAAATCACGCCAAACTCCCTGCCAGTCTTCTCTAAAACCTCCAAAGTCTCATCTAAATCATCTTGTGTGTGAGTAGCCATCAAGCTCAGCCTAAAACGGCTTTTACCCTTAGGCACGGCCGGGTATGGAACAGGATTAAGGTATACTCCCATCTGGTGTATCCGCTTGCTCATCTTTCTTAAGATAAGTTCATCACCTATGATTATGGGTATAATAGGCGATTCGGGATCACCTATATTAAAACCAATGGCTCTCAAACGTTCTTTCATATATCGGATATTATGCCATAACCTATCCCTTAACTGCGGTTCAGTGTCTATAACTTCCATTGCCGCCAAAAGCGAGGCCATAACAGAGGGCGGCAGGCTGGTGCTAAAGAAATATGAGCGGGCATAATTTCTCAAATAGTTTACAACTTCTTTTGAGGAAGCCACAAATCCTCCCGTTGCGCCCAATGCCTTGCTTAATGTCCCCATAACAACATCCACTTCTCCTTCCATCTCAAAATGGTCGGCAATGCCTCTGCCATTTCTGCCGAAGACACCGCTGGCGTGAGCCTCATCAATCATAATCCTTGCTCTGTATTTTTCGGCAAGAGTCTTTATTTGAGGCAGAGGGGCGATATCGCCGTCCATACTATAGACGCTGTCAACGACTATCATCTTTCCCGCGCAATCGCTATCGCAATTCTTTAAGATATTCTCTAAATCAAAAAGATCATTATGCTTGAATGCATAGATATGCGCTTTTGAGAGCAAACAACCGTCTATAATGCTCGCGTGCACTAAATGATCCACTATTATAGCGTCGTCCTTTCTGGCTAAAGCCGAGATTGTCCCAACATTGGCTGAATAGCCGGTAGAGAAAACTATGGCATCCTCGCAACCCTTCCATTTGGCCAATCTTTCTTCCAATCTGCGCGTTAAATCAAATGTCCCGCTCAATTGCGGCGCTCCTCCGCTGCCCGCGCCGTATTTTTTAAGCGCCTCTATTCCTGCCTTCACAACCTTCGGATGTGTAGTAAGCCCTAAATAATTATTTGAACCCATCATAATCATCTTTCTCTTTAGTCCCGTTTCCCGGTCAAAAATAACAACGCGGTTTTCGCAAGATGATAAGAGAGGCCTTCTATAAGTATGGTATCCTTTTCGATAACGATCTTCGGTCCATAAAAAACAAGAAACAGTTTTAGAAAAAACATCTTTATCCGGCAATTCAATAAAATCCGCGAGGGTGTAATCGTCTGAATCTAATTCGTGTTCTCCTGATAAATATCTGTTTAACGCCAGTCTGCTCTTTTCATCTATCCTCTCGAAATGAACGCCAACGCCCGGCTTTACCCATCGCGGAACATTTATCTTTTCTTCACCTTGAGCGGCAGCGTCTTCTTGCTCCGAGGACTTCATCCAGACTACTTTACCTAAAACTTCAACAGGTTCGGATGAGTATGGAAGTTTAAAATTTAGGGAGAGGGTTGAATCCGGGGCAAAAGTTTTGCTAGTTTCAATAAATATACCTTCCTCGGAGATATCTCTCGAATGGCCAAGAATGCCGGGGCTATCTCCAATCTTCCCCCTTACCTCAACCTTCAAATAAATACGGGGGCATTTCCTCTTGCTTTCAGCTATAACCATTCCGCTCCATTAAAATTTGTAGGTGAGGCTGGCGGAAGTCATACCGCCAAAGCTTTCATATTTGCCATCAATGGTAGAGCCAGTTGTTGTCTCATTATTGTCAACATTATTGCTTATTTCCCTATCTCTATAAAATATCAAATTAAGAGCAATATCCAGATTCCAATTGCCTCTCTTTACCCCTACTCCAGCTGTAGCAAAATGCTTCTTTGTATCGGCTAAACTTGGCCTAAAGGTGTGCTCGGGAATAGCGGATTCTGAAAATGCATAACCGCACCTTAACGCTAAATTATCCGTCATTTGATATTCGGATCCAAATTTAAAAACAAAGGCATTGCTCCATTCATACTTATAAGAAGTATCCGCTACGCGCGTATCTTTCGCGGTTACCGTTATGCAATCCAAACTCTGCCACCTTGTCCAGTCAAGGTCAAATTCAAACCTTAATTTGTCGGTAGGCATATAGGCATAACCAGCAGTTACTATGGCGGGAAAATGTATGTCGGTTTCAACCGGTGTTTCGATAGAACCCCCCATCAGCATAAAAGCGGGTATCTGGCCTAACTCGTCATTGCCTCTATAAGTAATGCAAAAAGGGCTCCTGTAAGATATGCCGACATTATTCTTCTTGTTTATCCTGTAAATTCCTCCAAAGTTATACCCTAACGTTGCGCCGTCGCCCTCAAGCACCGTAGTTCCATCAAGTGTCCCGGGAGCGCCGATCAGAAAACCGTAATCAATCTTACTCTTTAACGTGGCTTTTGAATAATAATAGCTAAAACCGGCGCCGAGAGAGAGATTAGGGTGGGCCCTGTAAGCAACCGTTGGATTTACGTTTATTACCTTTAAACTGCTCATAGTGTCCACATAACGGCAAAAAGAGTCCTCGGCCCAGCGGGAAGCAAGACCAAAAGGAGCAGTAACACCGAGACCGACGGCTATTCCGTCATCCCTATTTAGATCGGAAGTAAAATATAAATTGGGGGCATATTGCGTCTCATCAATACTATAGACGTTTGTAGTTGAAATAAAAGGTGTATATTTCGTGGAAACTCTTACAGTCGTGAGGCCGGAAGAGATATAAGTTCCTTTTAGCTCAGTTAAGCCGGCGGGATTAAAGGCTATCGCGGAGGGATCGTCGGCGCGGGCGACAAAAGCCTCGCCTTGCGCAGTCGCCCTTGAACCATAGATGCCGAAAATCCTAAAGCCATTAGAAGCAAATACCGTTGACTGCAAAACAACAAGTGTTACCGCAAGCGTTGCAAATATCCTTTTCATTCATGTCCTCCTGTTTTTTTTACAAGCGGTTTTATAAGTTCCCTTGCTTCAGCGTCATTTCCCGCTTTACAGACTGGGACACAATCTCTTTCTTCCGCTAACTGTGTCAACATATTGTAGCTGCCCAATTCATTGGGCAGATATATTGTGCTCGATAAATCGAGCAACTACATTATGACACAGTCTGCTACTACAAGCTTTGAATTGCCGCAAAATTTTTCATTCCCCCTTTATCCCTAAAAACAAAAAAACGGAAACTGTAAGTTCCGTTTTTATATCCATCCATCGCGCGCGAAAAGAGTTAATCTCTCCGGCGGATGAATCGCCGCGCAGTTATTAAAAATATATTTTGAAGGTATCATTCTCTGGCTTATCTGATATGCTCCTTCTTTAAAATAAATATTTAGACTACTACATTGTAAAATTAGTTTCCACCAGTTGTCATTCCCGCAATCTTTTAGCGGGAATCCAGAAATGGGCGTGTCTGGATGCCCGATTAAAGCATCCGGGCATGACAAACTGTCAAGAATTAACTTTACAATGCACTA
>JAZDOX010000040.1:0-5939 GCA_043798215.1 Candidatus Omnitrophota bacterium
CTGTCAAGAACCGTGATATCGAGGATATTACATAACCGCTTAAGGTGGTTAGCTTGAATCTCGGAAGGGAGCATGCAAAAATGTGTTATTTTTGCTCAATGGACGGGTATTTTTATATTGACATGCTTTTTCATAGATGACATGCTTTTTCATAGATGACGAAAGCGCCCGAAACCTGAGACCCAGAATAACGTAATTTGGACAGCTATAGTTATGAAAAAATTTTTGACGGCGTTGCAATTTTTAACTTCGATACCAGCTGGAGACAGAACGGTTGTCTCTGACAGGCAGTTAGCTGGCTCGATGGCATATTTTTCTTTTGTTGGGTTGTTGATAGGAGCGGTTTTGGCGCTGTCTTATAATCTGCTTAGTTTAATTTTCCCTCATTCCGTAAGTTGCGCCTTTATTTTGGTTTTTAATATCATTCTTACAGGCGGCCTCCACACTGACGGCTTTATAGACACATTCGACGCAATTGCCAGCGGAAGCGGCGCCAAGAGGATGCTTGAGATTATGAGAGAGGGCCGGCCGGGGGCGATAGGCGTGGCCTCTGCTATTTTATTATTTTTAGTCAAATACTCTTTGCTTATCTCGTTTTCTAAAGCGGATATATGGGCGCCTTTGATATTAATGACAGTTTTGGGCAGGTGGTCTCTTGTTTTATCCGCGGGCTTGTATCCTTATGCGAGACAAGGCGAAGGCCTCGGCAGAAAATTTATACAGGATTTAAAGATTGGCGAGGTTCTATCGGCTACGGCGATGGCTTTCGCGATAGCCTTTTTGATTTTAAATTTTCGAGCCTTTATCTTAATGCCTCTTGCTTGCTGCGGGGCGCTTTTATTTAATCTATATATGTTTAAAAAGATAGGTGGAATTACGGGGGACACATTAGGCGCCTTGAACGAATTGGTTGAGGTTTTGGCATTGTCAGTTATTTTAGTATTATTGTCTTAAGATTATGAATAATATAGACCGGCATGGTGGAAATATTTGGCGGATAGCGCGCCGATACGGCTTGCGGCCAAATGAGATACTCGATTTTAGCGCTAATATCAATCCTCTTGGTTTATCTCCGAGGGTAAAGAGCGCTATTTGCGATAATCTTGGTTCGCTTATTTCTTACCCTGATCCGGATTGCGGGATCTTAAAGAATGAGTTATCCGATAGGATAGGAATAGACTCCCGCGGCTTATTAATCGGAAACGGCTCTGTGGAACTTATATATCTGATACCAAGAGCTTTGGCTGTTCGGAGGGCGGTTGTAGTTATTCCCGCTTTCTGCGAGTATGAGCTTGCCGTCAAGCAATCGAAGGCGAAAGTATTGTTTTTGCGGACTAATTCAAAAGAAAAATTCCGGTTAAATGTAGAGGGCTTGCTAAAACTTATGCCGAAGGCGGATTTGGTCTTTATCTGCAATCCGAATAATCCGACCGGCAATATCATACCTAAGGAAGAAATACTTTATCTTGCCAAAGCCGCGAGGGCTTATGGGGTGATAATAGCGGTGGACGAGGCTTTTATTGATTTTGTCGAGGATTGGCAAAAATTCTCGGTTATAGAAGAGGCAGCTCGATCGAGAAATTTGTTAGTCTTGAGATCAATGACTAAATTCTTTGCTTTGCCGGGCTTGAGATTAGGGTATTTGGTTGGGAACAAGACCCTGATCTCCAAGCTTAGCCGCCGGCAATTGCCGTGGAGCGTTAATTGCCTTGCTCAATCCGTAGGCGCCGAGGTGATAAAAGATGAGAGCTATATTAAGTTAAGCAGGGAATTGGCGGCGCGCGAAAGGGCTTTCTTATTCAAACGGCTCAAGAGTAAGAAAGGGATCAGCGTCTATCCTCCCGCATCGAATTTTATATTGTCAAAATTGACCGATAAGAGATTAAATTCAAATGCGCTTTGCGATAGGTTGGCCGCGCATGGAATATATATACGAAGTTGCGGGAATTTTCGCGGGCTTAATAGCAGCTATTTTAGAATAGCCGTCAGGAAAAGAGGCGAGAACATCAAGTTGTTGGCTGCACTTGGGGAGATATTAGAAAGCGATGCGTCGTTGCGGGAAAAATGTAGGGGCGACCCTTGCGGCCGCCCTATCGCCTTTTGATAATTACAAACAATGGACAGGGGCAAGCTCGCCTCTCGGCGAAGCCGAGGGCCCTGTCCCTACAAAATTCTTAATTTCTATCTGCGCTCGACATTAAATTTCAAGATAAATGGTTTTTTGCATTCACAATGATGTTATTGGGCAAATTATAAATGTTATCACTATCTATCATTGCAGCGTATATCTTAGACCTGATTTTTGGCGATCCTCGCTGGTTTCCGCATCCCGTCAAGATTATAGGCTGGTTTGCGAAGAAATTAGAGACGTTATTAATAAATGAAACTTTTAATAAAAGAATAAGCGGAGTTTTATTTTTATTTATTATTGTATTCAGCGTGTTCTTTGTGACTTTTTGTATTGTAAAGATTGCCGAAAGCGTTAATTTATATTTAGGAATGGCTATTTCTGCCATATTTATTTACACCTCGCTTTCGGTTAAGGATTTAAGGCTCGAGAGTATGAAGGTTTTTGAGAAACTGCGCGTTGACGATCTTCCGTCGACGCGCCAAAAACTGTCTTTGATTGTGGGCAGAGATACCGCTTCTTTGGATAGAAGAGAAATTATCAGGGCCACAATCGAGACCGTTGCCGAGAGCGTAGTCGACGGTATAATTTCACCTCTTTTTTTCGCGTTTGCGGGAGGAGCGCCATTGGCTATGGCTTACAAGGCCGTTAATACGCTGGATTCGATGGTCGGTTATAAAAATGAGAGGTATAAAGACTTCGGCTGGGCGTCGGCCAAAGTTGATGATTTTGTAAATTTTATTCCGGCGCGGATCGCTGGTTTGTTATTACCGGTTGCAGGCTGGCTGTCCGGATTTAACGGTTTAAAATCCTGGCACATCGTTTTACGCGATGGCGCCAAGAACCCAAGCCCGAACAGCGGCATTCCCGAAGCGGCAGTGGCCGGCGCTTTGGAAATACGATTGGGGGGGTTGAATTTTTATAATTCTCTCCCCGTTTTTAAACCGTTTATCGGGGATAAATTACAGCTTCTGGATGTGAAGCATATCGAAGACAGTATTAAAATTGCCTATGTTTCTTCAGGTCTATTTGTAACTACAGGAATATTTTTACTTTGGCTAACGGGAAGGAGGTGAAAATGTATGTCCAAAAATGTCGATAAAAGAAATACCAAAAGAACTGCCGGAACGAAACCAAAAACTATTTCTTATCGCTTAAAGTGCGCTAAGACCGCAAATGGATTATCTCATTTTGTAATGTATGGCGATGCGCAAAAAGGGAAGACGCTTTTATAAGATCATTATTTTTCGGTTCCGAGACTACTGCGTTGTAACATTAATTCATGGTAGTCCTTGGAGACAGCAAGCGCTTATTCTTCGAGCGAACTCTCCGCAGGCCTGCCTGCCGGTAGGCAGGCATATCCATAGTTCTCGACTCGGCCAATGGTCTCGCTCGAACAGTATAAAATTTATGTTACAATGCACTACCATCCAATTAGAAATTTATTTCTAATTGGATGAGTTTTCTCTAACGGGATAAATTTATTATGTTTTCCAGTAATCCAGCAGATAAAACCGCTTCAATTTATCCGGCGGGCAAACTCATTTATACCGTGTCACAGCTTACCCAAGAGATAAAGATTATACTTGAGGATGTCTTCGCTGATATATGGGTTGAAGGCGAAATCTCAAATTTTATATTTCACTCTTCCGGCCACATATATTTTGATTTAAAAGACGCCGCCTCCGTTATTCACTGCGTTTTCTTTAGAAACGCCAACCATGGAATGAAGTTCGAGATGGCGAATGGTCTTAAAGCTGTTTGCCATGGGAAAATAAGCGTATATGATAAAAAAGGGCAGTACCAGTTGTACGTGGATAGGGTGGAGCCGAAAGGCGTTGGCCGGTTGCAGTTGGCTTTCGAACAGCTTAAAGAGCGTCTTTGTAAAGAAGGATTGTTCGATCAAGCGCGCAAGTCCCCCGTTCCTGTTTTTCCATCGAAGATTGGGGTAGTGACTTCCCCTACCGGCGCCGCCATAAGGGACATATTACATGTGCTGAACCGCCGATTTAGCAATCTGGAGATATTGATATATCCGGTTAAAGTTCAGGGTGAAGAGGCGGCTTCTGAGATAGCCGAGGCGATAAAGGATTTTAATAGAATGACAAATGCCGAGGTCCTGATCTTGGCCCGCGGAGGAGGCAGCTTAGAGGATCTTTGGGCTTTTAATGAAGAGGCTGTGGCCCGCGCGATATATGAATCCGAGATTCCGATAATTTCGGCTGTGGGGCATGAGACGGATTATACCATAGCTGATTTTGTCGCGGATTTAAGGGCGCCGACTCCGTCCGCCGCCGCCGAATTAGTTATCTCAAGGAAAGAAGATTTTAGGGAGAAGATAGAAGTCCTGTCAAAAGGCTTGAAAAATTCTTTAAACGCGATCGTCCTGACTTTTCATAACCAGCTGTCGGATTTAATCGAGAACCGTGTTTTCAGATGTCCGATGGATGTGATAGAACGCCATGAACAGCGGCTTGATGATTTAGCCGGTTTGGCAGGCAAGGGTGTTCTTCATTTAATGGATATAAATTCCGGGAGATTTAACGTGTTGGCGGGTCAGCTTGACGCGCTTTCACCGCTGGCTATTTTAGGCCGCGGTTATAGCGTAACATTGCGTTTTCCGGAGAGAACGGTTATCAAAGACGCGGCAGATTTAAAACAGGGAGATGTTATTGAGACGAGGCTATCGAAAGGCCGGTTACTAAGCGAAGTAAAAGAAGCGTTAAAAGAGTCATAAAGTTTGTTGGGTCTATTGAGTTTTGACTCAATAGTATACGTGTTCAAATTAGTTGTTTTTTCACGATGGTAAATTGCTTTTGGGGTTTAGCAAGAAAACTCTTTACCTTGAAATTTAATGTTGAGCGCAGAGCCGATTTCCTCCTTCGCCAAAGAAGAAATTCGCAGTAGATATGCTACGGAGGACAGGTATGACGCAGCCCCGACGATACGTCGGGGCGAGTAATAAAGCAAGGCCAAGCGAAACTTAAATTTCAAGGATAGATTGCTTTGTTTGCAATGGCTGAATTCTCCGATCAAGTCGGGGAACGATGTCCACTATCTTAGATAGTAATAACTCAATAAACCTTTATCCTGACGGAGGATTTTATAGATGGCCACAGAGATTAAATTTGAGGATGCTCTAAAGAGACTTGAAAAAATTGTAGAGGATTTGGATTCGGGCAAATTATCGCTGGAGGATTCTCTCAAGAAATATGAGGAGGGAGTTAAGCTGGCTCAATTTTGCTCTAAGAAACTGGAATCCGCGCGAAGAAAAGTGGAAATTTTGGTAAAATCATCCTCTGGTAGATTAGAGGCGAAACCGTTTGAGGAAACCGACGACAAGTAAAGTTAAGAAAATAACCTTATTAATACAAACGCAATAATTGATGTGACATTTGCCCGCTCTGTCTTAGATATCTTTTCGCGGCGACGTTCAGTTTGCTCCTGCGGCAAGCCTCACTCGGCGTAAATTTTTGCGTTCCGCTTTCAGCGGAATCCAAGCCGCAAAAATTTCCGTACGCGCCGCTCAAAGATGTCTAGTACATTGTAAAATTAGTTTCCACCAGTTGTCATTCCCGCAATCTTTTAGCGGGAATCCAGAAATGGGCGTGTCTGGATGCCCGATTAAAGCATCCGGGCATGACAAACTGCCATAAATTAATGTTACAATGCACTAGTACGTTGTAACATTAATTACTGACGTGTTCATAAAAGCGTTGAAATTTATCTCGCGCCTTGTTCTTTGTAAATTGCCAGTGAATATTGACTTTGAGCTGATTGCGCTTTTTTACCCATGCATAAACTTCTTTAG
>JAZDOX010000042.1:0-4739 GCA_043798215.1 Candidatus Omnitrophota bacterium
TTTGAAGATTTCCTCGCCCAACGTCCGCCTACCAACTTCCATGCCTTTTCTGTAAAACTCCATCGCTTCTTTAAGCGTCTTTGCGTCTTCTTCGGCTAAAAGATTGTAGGCGTCAGCGCAGTCAAGTGAAATTGACAAAGCCTCTTTGGCCAGCTTAATCCGTTCTTTTTTACTCTCCGCTTCCCATGCCTCATACATAATATCCTGCGCAAATTGAATAGCGCTTTTTGGCGGAGCTTCCGGCATTTTCCCGCCTTTTACAATGCCGTCCAAATACGCCTCCAACTCCTTATTGGATTTGAACTCCTGCCCTTGCAATAACCTCGATAAATCCGACGTCATCTTTTCCATTGCCCTTGGGTCTGGTATTTTATTTTTCATTGATTTCCCTTCCTTTAAGAATAAAAATTGTCGCCTGTCACTGTTCCAATCCCTCTTTGGCTGTTAAAAACTTCTTAAGTATCCCTATTGCTTTATCTGATTGGCTGAAATGTAATTCCTCTTGAATCCGCTCGCGTAGCTGACGCTTTTGCGTTTCCAATGGCTCGATACCGGATACGGACATCGCCTTCCCTTTAAGAAAAACAGCTAATTTTTCATCAGTCGCTCTATTTACTTTTGCCATTTTTCTTCTTAAATAACTTGTTAAAATATGCCAATACTCCATACAAATCAAATTTCTCGTCCACTCTAATCATAGGCGTAAGATCGCTTTCGCTTACTCTTTTTAACTCTTCGATTGCTTGTTCAGACAAACCCAAGTTATGCGAATAATCTCTTTCATACCCATCGAGTTTTAATTTCGTATTGACCATTTTTAGAAAATCCGGCCGCGCGAAATCAAAATCTGTCTTAATAAAATGCCCAAGGTCATAATAATCCCTAATAGCCGGCGTAAGCCGTGAAATAGCGGCTTTAAGTTTTTCCGCTACGCTTTCTTCCAGCGATAACGCTAATATCTTACCTTGGGGAAATAAATCCTCTTCGCTGAAAGGATCTTGATAAAAGTGTTTCACCTGCACGGTAATCGGCGGTAACAAAGAAGGCTGACGCAATGAAATTTCAACCTTTATACTTTCCGCGCGTTTCATAATAATCGACTGATAATTGAGCTTGAAAAGATACTGAGTTGAATTATTGAAACCTTCTCCTTGAGGATTGTCACTCGTGAGCCCCAAAAAAGATAGAAATGACGGCATCTTTTTTCTAACCGGCGTTATGGCTTTCGACCGTTTGCCTCGCGTAGAAACATCAACATCATTTCTATATGAAAAATCTAAATCTTCGCTTAACCGGTGATAATTTAAATACACTTTATTCAATAATGTCCCGCCTTTAAATACAATATCTCCGCTTAAATGTTCATTAACAGCATTAAGAATCATCGTCAAATGATAATCTTTCTCTATGATTGCGGGACGGAATCCTTGTTTATCGGCTATAAAATTGACGATATCTTTCAGTCTATCGCTATCCATTGATAATAAGCTTCCATTCCTGGTTAACCCTTCCTTTTCGCGACTTTACAAATGGATTAAAAATCGTATAAGAGCCGCCTTTACCTGTTGACTTTTTCAGACTAATCAATTCTTTTGGTGGAACCCCCGCTTTCTCAAGCATAATCCCCGCTCGTTTACGAACCGCTATGACAGGAAATTTCATCAAATAGCGAATAAATTTTTGAAGATTGACGCTTCCGATCTGCTCTGCAACTACCCTCTGAACGTTTTCCCATGAACCCATTGGATTGAAAATAAAATCAACCAGCGTGCGCTCTTTATCGCTAATGCAAACATCCACATCTTCAATGTTAATCTTCTGAATGCCAAAATACTTCTTCTTGTCGATCCGCAAGGCTTCATATCTCAAACTGCCAATCGTTTTCTTGACGTTCTTCTTAAGGTTGAGAACAAAGACCGTTTGGGGAATCTGCTCGGTAAAACCCCAGTAATTATACATCGTAAAATACCCGATGTAGTAAGGCGCATCTCCCATCCACAAAGCGGCTGCCACAAATTCATTTGGCGTCCACTGTTGATTGGGGGCCTTGATTGGCACGATAAGGTATTTACCCTTTTCAATGCAAATCATCCGTCCCTTCCTCACCAGAGAAGCAACTGTTTTTGACGCTTTATTTTTGTTGACGAAAAGTTTTTGAACAAAAGAAGTAACTATTATCTTTTGTCTTTCAAACTCAGCCCTCGAAATAAGGTAAATTTCGTCTTTTGACAGATTTGAATAGTTTTTTGCGCTCATTGTATTGTTATCCTCCAAATGCCGATTATTGGCACTTCATAAACAGTAATACAATTATAATAAAACACCTTTTTTACGTCAACCTAAATTTTTAAAAGGAGAAAATGCGGGGCAAAAACGGACAGGCTGTGTCATAATGTAGCTGCTCAATTCCCGCCTCAGCCTGAGGCTGATGCGCCTCTGGCGCAAGAGGCGGGTCTGCCTCAGGCATGATATTGGGCATATATATTGTGCTCGATAAATCGAGCAACTACAATATGTTGATGCATTTAGCGGAAGAAAGAGATTACGACACAGTCCGGGAGAAAAGCATAACGTTTCTTTTATCTTTTGAAAATACGGCGGTTTTCCCTAACCGGGTTCTTTCTACCGCCGGCGACCACGGCGCCTTGGCTCAAAATGGTATATTACCCGCTTGCCCGAAGATTGGATAAACTGCTCCTGGGAAATCTCTGGATGCTTGGCAAGAGGCAGCGATGTCCTGATGAGTTTTTCGATATTGCGGACATCGCAACCCTGGTCGGGAGTCGCAAAGGAAATCGCATGCCCTTTATTCCCAGCCCTTCCGGTGCGCCCGATACGATGAATGTAATTCTGCGCATCATCGGGAAGATCGTAATTAACAACCAGCTCGATGCCCCTTACGTCTATGCCTCTGGCGGCAATATCGGTTGCAACAAGCACCTTATATTTGCCCGACCTAAATCCTTCGAGCGCCTCACGGCGTTGGGCAAGGGAACGATTGGAATGCATCTCGGCGGCATTATGCCCCATATCCCTGATCAAACGCGTGATCTTCGTCGCGTTATGTTTTGTGCGAGAAAACAAAAGGACTGCTCCTTTATACTGCAAAAGAAGTTTTCTTAAAAGCTGCGGTTTAGAATCTTTCTTAACAATAAATAATTCCTGCGTAACATCCTCCGCCGCCGTCCCTGAAGGAGCGACTTCTATGCTGACCGGAAGTTTCATATATCTTGAGGCTATGCCCATTATCTCCCTCGGTATACTGGCCGAAAACAACATAGTCTGCTTTTCCTTCGGCAAAAAATGAAGGATCCTGTCAACCTGAGGCGCGAAGCCCATATCAAGCATTCTGTCCGCCTCATCGAGAACAAGCATAATAACATGGCTAAGCGATATATTACGCTGTTCTATATGGTCTATAAGCCTGCCCGGCGTGGCGATTATAATACGAGGATCTTTGCGCAGGGCGCGTATCTGCTCATAACTAGAAGCTCCGCCGATAAGGCAGGCGGTCCTTATGCCAAAAGGCCGTGTGAGCGCCTGAAAAGCCTCATAGATTTGAATGGCCAACTCCCGCGTAGGCGCCAGAACCAAGCCCAACCCTTTCTTCTGCGCCAAACACTGTATCATAGGAATGGCGAAAGAATGGGTTTTACCGGTGCCGGTCTGCGCAATACCGATAACATCCTTGCCTTCCATGGCCATAGGTATAGCTTTTAACTGTATCGGTGTGGGCACCTTAAATTTGATAGTCTCGAGTATATCCAAAATCTTTGGGGCAATACCCAACCCGTAAAAGCTATGAGCGGGTTGTTCAATGGTTTTAGAAACCTTGTCTTTCTCAGTATTTCTGTGCATCATTTAACACCTCTCCCTTTCTTGTGAATTTCCTTCAACCTACTACAAGCGGTTTCATAAGCTGTTACAAGTGATTAAAGCGCAAGCAATATGGAGAAAAGCTTGATACATTCGATCATTACGTTCCCATCGGGTTACAAGACGTCTATAGTTTCCGAGCCATGCAATTGTTCGCTCGATCTTCCAGCGGCGCTTATAACGTCTCAGCGCCCGGCCATCTTGGGTTTTGGGTTTCCGGCGGTTTTCCCTATGAGGAGCCACAAGTTCGATGCCTCGTTTTTCAAGATTCGAACGAAAAACATCCGAATCATAACCTTTATCGCAAACAAGATGCTCAGGTTTTGCGCCGAGGGTTTCAAGCGTTTTATCCGCCAGCGTCACCTCATGCGGCGAGGCAGAATGAAGGGACACTCCCAGAGGAATACCCTTGCCGTCTGCCACCACCATAAGCTTCGTGCCTTTTCCCCTCTTGGTTTTGCCGATTTTAGAGCCCCTTTTTTAGCGGGTATGAAGCTTCCGTCCAAGAAACATTCAGCCCACTGGATTCGGTTTTTCTTGTCAAGCTTCTGGATGAAGGCTCTCCAAACGTTAAGCCAGACGTCTTGCTCTTCCCAGAGCTTTAAACGCCTCCAACAGGTGGAGGGGCTGGGGTATCTCTCGGGCAGATCTTTCCAGCGCGCCCCAGTTCTCAAAATCCATAGAATACCTTCCAGAACCAAACGATTATGTTTCCAAGGTCTGCCATTACTCTTTAACTTCGGCAGCAAAGGCTCGATTTCCTGCCATTGCTTGTCGGTCAAATATACGGCTCGGCTCATAGGGACACCTCCTATAAGCCATTATATCAAATATCGTTATGAATGCTTATGAAACCGCTTGTA
>JAZDOX010000047.1:0-5969 GCA_043798215.1 Candidatus Omnitrophota bacterium
CTGTACCACCATGGTACTGACCGTACCTTTGGTATACAGTTTACCTTATGATCATATAGATCACAAAAGGTCGCAAGCCTTATAGGCTTCTTTTACGACCTCCTCGGAAGGGAGGTTTCTTTTTCATATTACCATTCTGACCCTGAGCATTGCGAAGGGGAAGAATCTCATCTATGTTTAGATTCTTCGGCTACGCCTCAGAATGGCAAATGTAAAATCATATCTCAAAATGATTTTATCATCGGCGCTCATAGACTGATTGAAACACAAGTGCCTCATAATAAAACCTTACGCAATTACAATTAACAGAACTAATTCCATAAGATTGTCATTCCCGAAATCTTTAATCGGGAATCCAGCCACGCCGCAAGCGTATTATCGTATCTGGATTCTGTGGTCAAGCCACAGAATGACATCGTCATATTTTACTGCATCTCCTCCGACACTCCCGCCTCGGAAAACGTAGCCATCTCATTCAATATCTTAACGGCCGCTTCGGCCAACCCTATTCCCAACGCGGCGCCCGTGCCTTCACCGAGTCTCATATCAAGATTCAAAAGCGGTTTTAAGTTAATCCGGTTCAATATCGCCAACTGCCCCGCCTCAACCGATTGATGAGCAAATATAAGATAATCTTTTACCTGCGGACACATCTCAAAAGCCAAAAGCGCCCCGCAAGAAGCTATGAAGCCATCAACGACAACGGCGGTCTTTTTTGAGGCAGCGGCCAATATAACCCCGGCAATGCCGCCTATCTCAAATCCTCCAACCTTGGACAATACATCCACGGGATCGGCGGCATTTGGTTTATGCAAAGATAACCCCTTCTTTATAACCTCTATCTTGCGCGAATACGAAACATCGTCAACTCCCGTACCTCTGCCGGTTACAAGCTCAACCTTCTGGCCCGTTATAGCGGCAACTATCGCGCTTGAGGCAGTGGTATTTCCTATGCCCATATCGCCAACGCCAACAATGTCAATCTTCTCGCCCGAATTAACCTCCTCAAAAACCTCGATTCCTTTTTCTATAGACTTAAGGGCTTCTTCTCTTGTCATAGCCGGTTCTTTAGTAAAATTTTTTGTGCCAAAACCGACTTTTTTATCCTTAAAATTTTTGATGTCATTTATTTGACTTTTTTCGCCCGAAGAGAATCCGCCCCTGGCGGAAATTTTTTCCTTCACGCCCATATCAACTACGATTACCTCGGCTCCGGTATGCCTGGCCAAAACATTTATAGCGGCTCCGCCTCTCAAAAAATTGTAAACCATTTGAGGCGTAACTTCTTGAGGATAGGCGCTAATTCCCTCCTCGCATACTCCATGGTCGGCGGCCATAGTAAATATGACTTTTCTTTTAATCGAAGGCTTGAGACATCCCGAGATGGCAACAACGCGCGCGGCAATCTCCTCAAGCCTGCCTAAACTGCCTTTTGGCTTTGTTAAATTATCCAGCCGGGCCCACGCCTTCGCGTAATAACCGGCATCTATCGGCTCGATTTCCCCTAAAACCTTATTAATTTTATCACTGCCGACTCTCGTAAAAGGCGCGCATTGATTTGCCATTTCCTGATTCTCCTTTATGTTTATTTTATCTTTACCGGAATACTTGAAACTAAAAGATATACTTCATCAGCGCATTTACCCATAATCTGATTGGCGGTCCCTTGTATATCGCGAAATCTCCGCGCCAAAGCGCTGCCAGGAACAATGCCGCTGCCAACCTCATTTGTTACCACAATCGAGAATTCGGCTTTTCTCTTTAACGCCTCGGCGATAGCCTTGATATTAGCGCAAATTTTATTATCGCTTAACCCCTTGAAGATTAAGTTGGAGATTAACAGGGTCAAGCAATCCAGAATTATAACTATTCTTTCTTTAGGCAATTTTTTAACGGCCGATAAAACTTCCAACGGCTCTTCTATGACTAACCAATCTTTCGGCCGGGATTTCTTATGTAAACTAACTCTCTTCTTCATCTCTTCGTCTAAAGCCTCGGCTGTCGCGATATATATGATCTTGCCCTTTAGCGGCTTAGCGAGATTCTGCGCATAAGTGGACTTTCCCGACCGCGCGCCGCCGGTAATCAAAATTAATCTTGACATTTTGGCTTTAAACCTAAAATATTATGAATAGCTTCCAAATCCAAATTCTCCCTCAACGCTTTTGTCACCTTCAAGATTCCATCTTCTGTCGCGGCTGAATGCCCGGCTTCTTTAACCTTAATCCCTTTCGCCTGTCTTATCCGATTCAAAACCGCTGCCCTAAAATCAGGATTATCGAAGATGCCGTGTATATAAGTCCCTATCACATTTCCTTCTCTATTTACTGCGCCATCAAGAACGCTTCTCGCTTTTTCCCGCGCGCTAAGCCTTCTTAATGTAAAGAGGGGCTTGGCCAAAGAACTTAAATAACGCGTCCTTCCCATATGAATCTCATAGCCATAAAATTTACCTTTTAAACCCAAAAGAGCTGCCGCGCCGTCTATGGCCTCGGCCTCTACCCGCGCGACTATCTTATCAGGCTCAAATTCTGTCTGGACATCCAACAAACCTAACCCATCCGCGTAGCGCTCATCCGATTCGCAGCCATACTTATCGCAAACTTTTTTGCCCAATATCTGATAGCCGCCGCAAAGCCCAACTATAAAAGTTCCCTTTAAAGCAAGCTTTCTTATCGCCTCGGCATATCCATATTCATTTAATTTCTTCATATCTCCGATTGTGTGTTTAGTGCCCGGAATTATGAGGATATCCGCCGCGCCTATCTTATCCCCAAACTTTACATATCTTAACCTGACATCCGGCTCCAAATCGAAGCAGTCAAAATCGGTAAAATTGGAGATATGCGGCAGACATAATACCTCAATATCTATTAATTTTTTTGCCTTTGGCGGATTTTTGGAAAATAGGCCTTTGGGGATAGAATCCTCTTCCTCTATTTTCAGGTTATAAATGTAGGGTATTACCCCTAAAACAGGAATGCCCGTCCTCTTCTCCAAATACTTTAAACCAGGCTTCAATATATCGTAATCACCCCTGAATTTATTGATAATAAAACCTTTTACCTGCCTGCGTTCTTTTTTATTCAAGAGCTCAAGCGTCCCCACAAACCACGCGAAGACGCCTCCGTAATCAATATCACCCGCTAAAATAACAGGCGCGTTGGCGGCATTGGCCATCTTTAAATTCGCTATATCATCCTTTAAGTTTATCTCGGCAGGGCTCCCCGCGCCTTCCATCACTATCACTTCATAATCTTCGCGCAGTCTCGCGAAAGCGTCTTTGGCGATCCTGAAAGCCCTCTTCTTATATTTATCATAACCTTTGACATCATAATTGCCGACCGCCTTGCCGTTTACGATTAGCTGGGCTTTGGTGTCTTTGATGGGCTTTATCAATATGGGATTCATATCGGTAACAGGCTCTAAACCGCAGCATCTCGCCTGAAAAGCCTGCGCTCTCGCCATCTCTTTTCCGTCTCTTGTAACATAGGAATTCAAAGCCATATTTTGAGACTTAAACGGCGCCACGCTGAATCCGTCTTCATAAAGAATACGGCATAAACCCGCGGTAATTACGCTCTTGCCGACCCCCGAACCTGTTCCGCAAACCATTATCGCTTTAGCCATTTTTTCCTTTGATATAACCCCAAAGAATCAGGGAAAACAAAAAACCTCATTCCGGCGATGAAATGAGGTCAAAGTTCTCCTCACCCTCGAAGGAACTTATTAACCCAAATTTTGCATTAGCAAAATTTGCCCAAAGGGCCGACCAATTAAATCCATCGGGATTTAATTGTGCTCGCCCTGCTAAATTCGCAGAATTTCTCAGGACTAGTCCTGGGCAATCTTTCAGATTGACCAGGGTCGGGGTAATCCCGATAGGATTTCTATTGCAAAATTCGGGATTAAACTACAAGCGGATATCCTGACTCTCCCGCGCCTCAAACTAAACCTTCCCGTCTTTTAAACAGTGGCTTTTGTCCGATCCGCTCAAGGCAAATCGTGAGTTTAAAGCGCGCCTTATCTTTTGGATAAGATGCGGGATTACAGTGGCGGGGCCGTGCTCGTCTTTCACGAGCTTCCCTCGCTTATAGTGGTTTTAAGATAGCACTTGAAAGAGCGAAAAGCAAGAAAATTATTTTAAATTATTTTAAAATGGGGGCGCGTTCGGCAAAGGATAAAAAAACAGTCTAATGGAGGAGCGGCAGCGACAAAGCAATCTGGTTCTGAAATTTAATATCTCGCTTGGCCTTGCTTTATTACTCGCTTAAAATAAAAACCAGCTGCATCATACCTGTCCTCCGTAGCATATCTACTGCGAATTTCTTCTTTGGCGAAGGAGGAAATCGGCTCTGCGCTCGACATTAAATTTCAAAATAACATGCCATTATCCGGCTTAACCGCCTGCCTGCCGGCAGGGGTAATCCAGTCACGCCGTTATTTCTCGATGCTTCGATTGTGTTTATTTCGGGATGGGGCAAGTCCATCCCCTACAGAATTTTATCGTTATTGATTTGCTTGCAACAAAATAATTTTATACGTAGGGGCACCTTGCGGCTGACCCCCCCCAAAAAAAACAGGATGCTGGAGTTGTTAGATTTTTTATTCTTTATCTTTTTTCCCTTGGTTGCAGTCATAACAGAGTGTTTGGAGGTTTGCAATATCGTTGTCACCATGTTTTGCAACAGACCGTTTATGGTCTACCTCTAAAGTTATATTATGATGTGTGGCTGGACCCCTACCACACTTAACACATTTATAATTATCCCTTTTGAGTACTTCCCAGCGGACTTTTAACGGAATAGTTCTGCGTGTAGTTTTAGACGTGTTACCTTTTAATAATTCTTCTTCTGTTATTTTTCCGTTATGAAAATCTGATAAATACTCGCAAGCTGAACGAACGCTACCCCAAATATATTTATATGGACTTTCAGAAATTTTTAATCCGTATTTTTTTATTTGTCTCTTTCCATGAGGATAACCTAATTGTCTCCATATTTTTTCTAAATTTTCTATCAATTTTTCCGGGGTATAACGTTCTCGTCCACCTTCTATACCAAGTAACGACATAACTTTTTTCCATGATCCAAATCGCTTAATAATAGTGCAACTATGGGCTTTTTTGTTTTTCCATTTATCATATTCAGTTGATGGAAAATATCTAAAATTTACCACATTGGCACATTCTTTTACGGAAGATAGCATTTCCTCATCGGTTATTCGGATTCGCTTAGCGTTTAAATCGAAAGCAAAGTTATCTTTTTCCATAATTTTTTCCTATAACATATAATATACGAATTCATAGTTTGCGGCACTTACCACTACCCTATCGTTACAGTATAACACGCTAAGTCGATTTTTCAGCACAATTTTTATTAAGGGATTTCTTATTTAGTCTGTAATAGCGCGATAAGCGAATTCGTAATTTATGGGTTTTTGTGCCGTTCCAAACCATCAACCCCAACGGGCCGACACGGAGGTCGGCCCCTACGGTATTTTAATTACGGTCATTGCACGCAGAATGTAGGGCGCGTTCCCCGAACGCAACGCATAAATATCTCCCGCCAAAAAGCACGTTGTAGTCTGCCGATTTATCGGCCTAATAGGCACGATTAGCTCGATAAATCGAGCAACTACAATATGTTGATGCATTTAGCGGAACAAAGAGATTATGACACAGTCTGGGGAAGCCGCCCCTACATCGGTAAAACCGACCGGCGCGGCGAAGATGAAAATCGATATTTTATAAATTATCACCATTATGACAAGCGCCCGATTACCTTATCGTTTATTTTTCATTCGGGCGAGGCGACCTCGCCCCTACAATGGGACTGTTGCGAAATGCGTTAAAAGCAGAGAGTCAGGCATTTTAATTTCTCGTCGGTAAATATGGTATAATAAGGGCATGCAAATTGAAAGGAGCCCTCAGATGACCATATTCAAGTATGACTTAAACGCGATAGTGC
>JAZDOX010000049.1:0-25298 GCA_043798215.1 Candidatus Omnitrophota bacterium
GGGCTTATAAAAGAGTTGACGCCCATTAAATAAGAGGAGATGCTTTTGTTTTTGCGAGAGTGGATTAAAATTCCGCTTTTCCCTCTGTTATGTCAAAGAGCGCATTTTTTAAATTTAATTACGACACAGTCTGAATGACACCATCTTGGGCGCGAACAAAGGATAATTATTATGAATTTGAATTCATATCTTAATAAGACAAGCGAGATTTCAGAAAGAGAAGAACAGAGAAGCTGGGCCGCTGAATTAAAACGCAGGGTTAAGGAGGGCGCCGGCCTGTTTAAAAATTCGAGCGAGAAGACCAAGCGCGTTCTGCGCGATGAGTTTGTCAACCGCGTCCGGACGGAGGAATTAAAGGCCTGGTATAGTGCGCCGGAGGAAGATTCGCTTTTTCAGGGAACTTCTATCTCTTCCCTGACCATTCCTTATGAGATGCCCGCGCCTTTGAATTTGCGGTCGGTCGGGGATTTAGAAGAAGCTGCGGCTGCCGCCTATATAGAATCGCATAATAAACACGCCGCCAGCGTCAAGGGCGCCATTATGGAAGACGTAAGCCAATGGCTTGATGAAGGGCTTTATTACGGTGTTGTTTTTAGTTCAAAGATAATCTCACAGGCCTTTGGATTGTCGGCTTTGCGCGATGAGGTCGTCTTTAAAGTAAACGGTCATATGGTGGATCCTCACGAGATAACCTCTTATCCCGATAATATTCGTCGCGCCTACTTCAAAGAGTGCCTCAAGAATATCGATGTTTTTAGAGGACTTGATCTTGAGCAAAGAGAATTGGAATCGAGCCTTGTCCTGGCTGATATAAGCAAGCCAAAGATAGAGAGATATAAGGACAGGATTATTCTTGCGCCTATAAGGTGCAATGAAATTGCCGCTGCGCTTTCCGAGAATATAACCGCCAGAATAATAGAAAAAACAGCCGGAAAGATAAGACCCAAAAGTTTAGCCGTCGTGATTTACGATACCGATACCCCTTATACTTATCATAATATAATGGGTTATAGCGGGAATCTTTCAGCTCCGGCGCTTCCCGGGTTGATAGTTCTAGGATCCAGCGGCACCATAGACGCTTTCAGGTGGCTGTATTCTTACAGGGTCAGTTTAATAGCGCAAAAGATGATGAAGGGTTCGCTTTATTCGGAGGTTCATCAGAGGTTTGTTCCTTTTGTTTTTTTCGGCGTTTTGGTTCCGCGCGACGCCGAGATATTGCTGGATATGAAAAATCTTCATAGGCTTAGATACAGGGGAAATATCGCGCCGGATATTGAATGGGCGTGTTTGGTAAAAAACTATTTGGAATATTTACAAGGAAGTTACTCAAAAAGAAAACAAATATGATAAATAAAGCGACATCTTTTTGCGGCGACGTTCGCCTTGCAGTTTAATTTAGCGAAAGGAGAGATATGTGCACTATAGGCTATCATAAAAAACTTAATCTGGTTTTTAAAAACCGCGATAAAACCGCGGAGGTTAATGAAACAGTTATTATAAAACCCGAATTTCTTGCTATCAGAACAGAGGGAGCGGATTATCACAGTTTAGGAGTGAATAAATTTAACTGCGCTTTTGTAAGCGCGGCGGTGAATACCCCTGAATGGACGGCTTTGGTTTCCTCCGGGAAGAAAGAGGAAGCGTTTGAGCAGTTTAAAAAAGAAAACAAGGGGCTTGTGAGCCCTATGTTATTGGTGTCTAAATATTTGCCAAAAGCAAGAAGTGTGGACGAGTGGATGGAGATGGTGCTTAATTCCGGCAGTAATTTTATGGGTTATAACGTTATTTTGGCAGATAGAGAAAAGGTGGTTCATATTGAGTTGCATCGCAAGAATTCAAAGATAACTCCTCTTAAGGGAAACGCGGTTATCGCCAATCATTTTAAGAAATTAAGGCATGGTCCCGTTGCGCCAAAAGATTATCCGAGTTCATTTAAGCGCCTTGATTTTGCCTCCGGCAGAATCAAAGACGCGGTTTCCATAGAAGATATTTTCCAGATGCTTAAGGTGCAATGCGAAGATCCCGAATCTTCTCTTTGGAGGAAAGGAGTCTTCTCGACTGTTTCGTCTTCAGTGATAGACGTAGAGACCTGTGCTTTATATTACAGCTGTGATCAAAGGCACAATTATGCCAGAATTACCAGAAGCATTCCCCTTAAGGGCTCCGAGAAGGTTTTTATCGAGATGTCAAGATATATAGATCTGCCCACTTATCATAATATCGAAAGAGGCCATCCTTTTTATGTTGAGATGATAGAGGAGATAGAGGCGCAGATAAAACAGCATTTTGCTAAAAAAAGCGATAGTGAAAAAGTCGCTACCCTTGAGTTGGGAGCAGGAACAGGGCTTTGTTCGCTCGAGCTTATAAAACACCCCTTTTTGAAGTTGGATGCTCTGGAAATAGATAATGAATGCTGCAAGATATTAGCCTCTCATCCGGAAGCCTCAAAATATAACGTCGTGCTTGGCGATGCCGTTACCCATTGCAAGAAGAACCATTATGATTTGGTTGTTTCGACATTTGCTCACGATCATATACATTACAATAACAGGTTTACTTTTGTCAGGAATATATACAACAATCTCAAGAAAGGCGGTCTTTATATTATGGGCGGGGAACTCCTGCCTTATTTTTCAAATGACGACGAGCGGAAGAGAGCGCTTTTTAAATACCACAATTATATTATCGAGTTGGCGCTGGGACATAACCGGATTCAGTTGGCCGAGCTCGAGAATAACGCCCTTAAATCCGGGCTTGATATGGTGGGAGATTTCAAGAGGCACGAGGCGATGTTCGAACAGGAGATGGAATCCGCCGGTTTCACCTGTTTATTGAAGAAAAAGATGGGACCTCTCGATAAACACGATGTCGGCGGCGTGTTTGTGTATGTGTTTAAGGCGTAATGAGTAATCTATCCTTGAAATTTAAGTCTCGCTTAAAATGTCGATTTTTATCTTTGCCGCACCGCTCGTTTTTACCAATGTGGTGCATTGTACCATAAATTTTATACTGTTCGAGCGAGGCCCGACGTATCGTCGGGACGAGTCGAGAACTACGGATATGGACTAAAGCAGAACTTCTCGACTCATCCCGAAAATTCGGGATTCGCTCGAAGAATAAGCGTTTGCCGTCTCCAGGGACTACCATAATTTTTATTACAACGCACTACTTTGCTTACAATGAATAATATATGCCAATTTGGACAACAACATAAAAATATGATTAAAAACGAAGATATCAAGAAATTCTACCAAAGATTGTATGATGCCATAAAGAATTCCGGCGCTTTAGCCTATCGCAATTTTGGCGAGACCCATTCTTATCCCGAATTATTCTCGAATATGCTTAAGATTAATTCGGCGCTCGAAGGTATGAAGGGCGAGAAGATCGTAATGTATGCCGATAAGAGTTTTTTGACTTATGGCGCAATATTCAGTATCCTTTTGTCGGGTAACACTTGGGTGCCCCTATCTCTTGAGATGCCGGAGACAAGACTTTTGGAGATTTTCAAGCAGGTTGAGCCAAAGCTGGTTTTTCATAATGTCTGTCTACCTTCTCTTCCGAAAGAATACCTAAAAAAGCGCGGAATAGACACCGTTGACATAAATCAGATTATAGCTGGCGATAAACGCCGCGATTTTGCCGATATCTCTTTCGATAAAGATGATGTTGCATATATTATGTTTACTTCAGGCTCGACGGGCGTTCCCAAAGGCGTTCCGATGACTCACGAGAACTACATTAATTTTATAAATAACTGTATGGAGATATTGCCTTTTAAAAAGAACGAGGTTTTTTCGGATTACCATGATTTTGCTTTTGACATCTCAATCTTTTATTTATTTTGTTGTCCCTTGACAGAAGGGGCTTTCGCGCCGGTCATAAATGATAGCGACAAGATAGTGCCTTTACGATTTATACAGGAGAACAAGATCACTGTTTGGTCATCGGTCCCTTCGGTAATTTCGCGAATACAATCGCTTAATCTCGGCGCCGGAATAAAGACGGACATAAAGATTATGTTTCTCTGTGGAGAGCCTTTTAAACTGAAGATTCTTGACTATTGCCTGAATAATATGGGCATCGAGAACGTCTATAATTTCTACGGGCTTACGGAAACCGCCGTCGAAAATTTTTACCATAGATGCTCGCCCGAGGATCTTATTGAGTACGAACCTTTCGGCTATGTCCCTATAGGCCGTCCATTGCCAGGCAATGAAATCAGCGTTACGCAAGACAAAGAACTTCTTTTAAACGGCTGCCAGATAACGCCCGGTTATCTTAAGGGCGAAGGGCTGGAGAAATTCGAGATGATAGACAATACCCTGTGGTTTCATACCGGCGATATAGTCGAAGAGCATAAAGGCGTTTATTTTTGCAAAGGCAGGCTCGATTCGCAAGTAAAACTCAAGGGCTACCGTGTTGAACTGATGGATATAGAAGTTCACGCCAAGCGATTTCCCGGCGTGGATGAGGCGGTTTGTTTTGTTAAAGAAAAGGGGAACAAGAAAGCGCTTGCCTGCGCGGCCAAACCAAAAAAAGGTTCCGAGCTGGACGCTGAGGAGTTGAGAGGTTTCATCGTAAAATATCTGCCGCATTATATGGTGCCCGGCAAAATATTTATCCTTGAGGATATGCCTGTTAATAGAAATGGAAAGATAGACCGCCGCAAAATAAAAGAAATTTTTGAGAACAAATAGGTGGCAAACTCAAGAGATGTTGTTCAGATAGCGGCGGTTATAAACGAGATCGTAAAAGATGCCGTGGGCCTGAAATTAAAAGAGGACGAACCCCTGCTTATGACTCATCGTATCGATTCTATGGATGTTGTTGAAATAGCCACAGCTATGGAAAAAAAATTTGACTTGAAGATAGAAGGCGAAGAGGTAAATTTTGAGAATTTCGATTCGGTTTCCAAGATGAGCGCGTTTGTTTCCAGAAAACTATCAGAGAAAGAAACGGGTAAATAAAGAGATGGTCCAAGTCGAAAAGGCCGATATTTTAAGAGCTGTTAGAGAAGCGGGCATAAACGAAGGCGATATAGTTTTAGTATTCTCGAATTTGGCAAGAGTGGGAAAGGTCAAAGAGGCCAAGAGCAAAGAAGAATCTTTAAAGACCTATCTTTTGGCCCTGCTTGATTGCGTTGGGGTTAAGAAGGGAACGATAGTTGTGCCGACTTTTACCTACAGCTTCGCGCGGGGCAAGGCTTTTGATTATGAGGATTCGCAGTCGGAGTTGTGTATGTTCGGCGAATTTGTGCGCAAAGAGAAAGATTCCATCCGTTCGTTTCATCCCCACTTTTCTTTTGCGGCGGCGGGAAAAGATAAACATCAGATATGCGATAATGTCAGCCGTTCGGCTTTTGGATATGAGTCCGTATTCGACAGGCTTTACAAGAAGGGCGCCAAGATGCTTTTTCTGGGGACCAATATCACAGAAGGCCTGACATTTTTTCTTTATATAGAGCATATGGCTGGGGTATCGCATTGTTATCACAAGGCCTATTTTACGCCCGTATATAAGAATAAACAGCCGGTTAAAGGGCCCTTCTTTAGTTTTGTCCGGCATCTCGAGCCGGATTTCTACGCCGATTTTCCGCATTTTGAACGGCATTTAAAAGAACAGGGCTTGGTTAGGGAGGCGCTTTTGGGTTCGGGTAAGATGCAGGCGGTAACCTGCCGCGATGTTTTTAAGGAAGGCTATGAAAAGCTACAGGAAAATCCGTGTTATTTTTATAATAAGGAGTTTTATATAACCGCTTGATGGACGAAAAAGCTTTAACTATGAATATAATTTTTATAGAACATCTTACTGTATTTAGGCTGTTTTCTTTATTTTTATCGCGAAAGACGAACGAGGAGATTTTTTATTTTGACGCCTCATTTTTTGCGAAGACCTTTCTTAAATTTTTCAAACCGTTTAAGCGCGTTAAACCCTACGATTTTAATATTTCCGAATTGCGCGACGAAAATAACGAAAGTTTAAGCAAAAAAATATTCAGAGAAGACCTATTTGAGATTTGCGATGGCATAAGAATAAGGCTGGATGAAAAAAGCCGATTTTTTAACGCTATGGGCAAAATGTTCGATCGCGAAAAGATAAGTATTTTTTACGCGAAGATAGCCGCTTTCGAGTTAATAGAGAAGGTTACGTTTATAAACGTAATATCGCGGCATAGACAAATAAATTGCAGCGATAAGTCGGCCACGATAGAATTTTTCGCGCAGAAAACCCCTCTATTCGAGGAACTGAAGGCGCGCGCCTATGAAAAGCATGAATTGAACCTGATTCCGGTTTTTTCATTGCGCCCTATGTTTAAAATTTCCGGGATGTTCTTAAAAAATTCGATGATATTAATCGGCACGGTCTTGTTGTCGGCGGCAAGCAGTTTTAAGGCGCGCTCCGCCGGCGTTTTAGATAAAACCGAATCGAAACCCAAAATAGCCGCCGCTTACAGGTATTACGGGGTGACTTTTGAATTGAATAGGCGCTGTGATTTCCCATGGCTCGTTAAGTTCGGGATACCTCTTGAGCAGGCGCTGATTTATTTTGAGGATAAGCATAAGAGATTTCCTGCGGAAGAGGATTTACTTAATATAAAAGGCCTAAAGAGCATTAATTTTATCTCTACATTTAAAAAAGGCGGCATTGAGAAACATATGCCCGTGTATGAGCCGACGTTAACAACTGCCAGACAAGCTCTAAGGGTTTCGATGAAATTATTTTTGCCTGCGCTGAAAGAAATATTTATGTTAGGATTTTCGGGGCTATATCGCGCCGGGAAAGTTTTGTATTTTATCAATCAATACTCAAAAGCTTATGATTTCTATGTTTATAATAATATTAAAGTAGGCATTGACCGTGATTTCAGCGATCCTTATTTAATAGCCGAGGAGATAGCTTTGCGCGACGCCGGAGGAATCAGCGTTACTTATCAGGAAGCTAATTGGCTTTTCCCGCAGGCCAATTACGCTTCGTGCGCCGACGTTATTTTTTTATTCGGCCCGCATTATTATCCGATAATAAGCCGCAGCAATTCACTTAACGACACCGTTGTTTTTTGCGGATTTTTAACCGATTATTCATTCGAAGCGGTCAAGAAGGATTCAACCAGATTAAGACAAGGGCTTTTGGATAATGGCGCGAAATTTATTGTGTCCTATTTTGACGAGAAATCCGGCGCGGATAGGATGAGTTATATCACGAATAAAAAGATGGAGTCTGTTTATAAAAGATTGTTCGAGTGGGTCATAGCCGACAGCGAGGCGGGTTTGATATTGAGCCCTAAGGAACCAGCGACTTTACCGCGGCGGATGTCTGGAATTTCCGATTTAATAAAGAGAGCCGTAAATACGGGCAGATGCATTTTTATGGAGGGTAAGGCCAGAACGCGCTCGTGGCCTACGGAAGCCGCGCAGGCGGCGGATTTGGCTGTAGCTTCTCTTGAGGGCGGCACAACCGCGCTGGAGAGTTTTTTATCAGGGGTCAGGACGGTTTATTTTGATTTAATAGGGTTAAATTTTTCCGCGGAATATAAGCTCGGCAGAAACAAGATAGTCTTTAACGAGATAGATGAATTAATTTCGGCGATAGAGAAATGCCGCGCCAATAAAAATAGTTTTGATGAATTCGGAAATATCACTTTGATACGGGATTTGATAAACTCAAAGGACCCTTTTCGCGACGGAAAGGCCGCCGAAAGGATGGGGGCTTATTTAAAGTCATTGCTGGATAGTTTGAGCGATGGCAAGTCGAGACAGGAGGCAATAGACGCGGCTAATGCGCACTACACGGGACGATGGTCGAGTGGAAGCCTTATTTGCGAAAGAAGAGATTTTTTCAATACAAAGGCGTTAAGAAAATGTCATTGCGAGGACTCCGACTTAACGTTGAAGGACGAAGCAATCTCAAGATTATAAATAAGATTTCCGCGTTCCCGTTGGTCGCTCTCGCCACAAAGCGTTGGCGGGCAGGCGCAATGACAGTGTAAAAACATTCAGCGAATTTTCCGGTGTCATTCCCCGACTTGATCGGGGAATCCAGAGATGTTAATTCGATGTCTGGATTGTCCGGTCAAGCCGGACAATGACGATGTGGGGTGAATTCTAAAAACAAAGTAGCGGCGCGGAGTATGAATATGAAAAAACTTAATCTGGTTATTATCGGAACGGGGATGTATGTTTGCGGGCGCGGGACGGACGGTTTCGGCACTATAATGCCCGCCATATGCCAATGGAAGAAGAATTCAAATCTTGAGTTTGGCGAGGTATATCTGGCGGGAACAAGCAAAGATGGCGCGGCTCTTGCGGGGGATAAAATAAACGAGCTGAAGAAAATGATGGGCGTTGAGATTAATGTTAGATATTTTCCCGAAAACCGCGCGAAGGACGCCGAATGCTACAAACAAGCCATAAGAGAAATTTCAAAGCCTGCCTGCGCTATTGTCGCGGTTCCTGATAATCTGCATAAAAAGATAGCCGGTGAGGCTGTCAAGGAAGGTTTGCATACTTTGGTTGTTAAGCCGCTGGCGCCTACCCTGAAAGAGACGCTTGAGCTGATAGACATTCAACGTAAGAGCGGCGCCTATTGCGCCGTTGAATTTCACAAGCGCTTTGATTTGGCTAATTTAAAATTAAAGGATGCGTTGGAAAAAGGCTCTATCGGAGATCCTCTCTATTTTCTGGTGGAATTCAGCCAAAAGAAGAGCATTCCTACAAAGATATTCAGGAAGTGGGTCGAGACGACAAATATATTCCAGTATCTCGGTGTTCATTATGTGGATATGATATATTTCGTTACGAAAGCCAAACCAAAAAGGGTTATGGCTACGGGCCAGAAGAATTGGTTAGTATCTAAAGGAATAGACGACTATGACTCTATCGAGGCCGTAATAGAGTGGGAGCTGCCTAATAAAAAAACTTTTGTTTCTCATATCTTGACCAACTGGATAGATCCGGAAGGCGCCTCGGCGATGTCCGACCAGAAGATAAAAGTTATCGGGACTAAGGGCAGGTTTGAGTCTGATCAGAAGAACAGGGGAATTATGGTTGTTACGGATGAGAAGGGCATAGAAGAGCCGAATCCTTATTTTTGCGCGGCTTTCGGCTCAAAAGGGGAAGTCTCTTATCGCGGCTACGGCATAGAGAGCATTCATCAATTCTTTAAGGACGCGATTATGGTTGAGAGGGGCGAGGTTAAGTTGGAGTATTTAGAGGATAAGAGGTCCACTTTCTCGCAATCTGTCGGACCAACCGCGGTTATCGAGGCTGTAAATGAGAGTTTAAGAAAGAATAGCCGGTGGGTGGGTATTAAGTGAATAGCGCATTATAACACAAATTTTATACTGTTCGAGCGAGGCCGCCGGCCGAGTCGAGAACTATGGATATGCCTGCCTGCCGGCAGGCAGGCCTGTCCGTTGCTTGTAATTATCAAAAGACGATAGGGCGACCGTAAGGGTCGCCCCTACATTGGCAAAATCGAGCGGTGCGGCGAAGATAAAAATTGACATTGTAACTTATTCAACAAAAGGGAATGTATAGAATATGAAAGAAGTATCTATTTCAGCCGAAGAGTTAAAGAGATTTGCGAAGATAGTTCTCTTAAGAACCGGTGTTAGAGAAGATGTGGCGGATTATGTAAGCGAGGGCTTGGTTCAAACCTCATTGAGGGGAGTGGATTCACACGGCATAAGGCTTCTTCCTCATTATCTTGCGGCTGTTAAGGGCGGGCGCATAAACCCGAATCCGCATTATAAATTCAAGAAAACTTTTGCTTCGGCGGGGATTCTCGATGCCGACCATACTTTCGGGCACGCCGCCGGAATGGAGGCCGTAAAGAAAGCCATGGAAATTGCCAATGATGCCGGCACGGCCCATATTGCCGTATGCAACTCAACGCATTTTGGCGCGGCCGCTTATTATGCTTTGGAGATAGCCAAAAATGATATGATAGGGCTTAGCTTTACTCACGCCGATGCTCTAATGAAATCATATGGCGGCAAGAAGGCTTTTCTGGGAACCAACCCTATTGCATTTGCCGCGCCCTTGAAAGATGAAGGCCCGTTTTGCCTTGATATGGCGACAAGCGCGGTAACATTCAATAAAATAAAACAATTGAGGGAGGAAAAAAAGAAGGCGCCTTCCGGGGTTGGCGCCGACAAGGAGGGCGTTGAAACCACCGATCCCGATGAGATAGCCATGCTTTTTCCGATAGGCGGACATAAAGGGTACGGCCTAAGCCTTATGGTCGAGGTGTTATGCAGTATGCTTACGGGTATGCCTTACGGGCCGCACATCTCAAAGATGTTCGCCGCGCCTCTCAGCGAAAAGCGTTTTTTAGGGCATTTTATAATAGCTATGAGAATAGATTGCTTTCAGGATAAAAAAGTCTTTAAGGAACGGCTATCCAAGATGATAGAGGAGTTAAGGAGTCAGCCGTCTTTAGATAAAGATATTCCCGTTCAGGTTGCCGGCGATCCGGAGAAGAAAATTCTTTCAGAGAGATCGCAGAAGGGCATTCCCCTTAAAGGCGGAACACTCGAATCGTTGATTAAGTTAAGTGAATCTTTTAAAGTGGAGTTGAGTGTTATAGACGGGGCCCTTGAATGAGAATAGTGGTATGCAATGTCCCCTTAAGGTCCGAGAATCTTAAGACGACATACCCGCCGCTGGGGGCTTTGGCGGTAATTCAGTCCTTGCGCGCGGCAGGGTATGATACGGCCTTTTACGATATTAACGTCTTTCGTTATACCGAAGACGAGATGAAGAGTTATTTTGCGAAGAACAAATTCGATATCGTCGGAATAAGCGCCACTGTCTCGACTTCGTATAAATTTGTCAAGAAGCTGGCTTCCGCGATAAGGAATGTTTCGCCCAATACGGTTATTGTGGCCGGGGGCGCGCTTACGGCCTCAGCAGAGATTCTCGTTAAATTCAGCGACGTGGACTTTTGCGTTATCTGTGAAGGCGAGAAGACAATCGTTAATCTCGCTGATCATATCTCGCGTCACGGGCGGGGTAAAGATAGTGAAGAGCTAAAGAAGATCAAGGGAATATGTTTTCTTGACAGCAAAAGCGCCGCCGTCTTTACTGGCTACGAACAGCAAATTTCCGTTAGTGAGATAACCGACGCCGATTACGGAATAATAGAGAAACATTCCAGGATAGATAATTATATAATAGAGCCTTTTTATTATGAGCAGTTCAAACACGACAGCCGCTCGTATGAAGAGCGAAGGGAAGGCAAAAAATTAGCCACAGTTGTCAGCTCAAGGGGCTGTGTCAACCGCTGCACTTTTTGCCATAGATGGCAGAGGGGTATTAGAATTTTACCGGTTGACAGGGTTATCGGACATATCCGGCATTTGCAAAAAAACCACAATGTCGGTTTTGTCTCGTTCGGGGATGAGGACTTCGGCGCAAACAGGAAATGGACGGAAGAGTTCATAGAGAAGATAAAACCGCTGGATATTTTATACAGGATATCCGGCGCCCGCGCGGATAATGTTAATCTGGATTTGTTGAATAGCTTAAGGCAAAGCGGATGTGTCTCCATTCATTACGGTTTCGAATCGGGAAGCGACGATATGCTCAAGGTTATGGAGAAGAGGGCAGATGCCGCGCTCAATGTCAGAGTAGCCGAGTGGACGCATAAAGCCGGGCTTCAAACCGTTTATGCTCTGGTAGTCGGGATGCCGGGAGAATCTCATAAGACGATAAAGGAAACAACAGGGTTTTGCGAGAAAGTCACGGAATTTTTGCCGCGGGATCCTATCTTGAGCGTCAACGCGCTTGTGGCTCTGCCGGGAGCCCCTGTTTATGAATACGCCAGATACAAGGGTTTTTTGGGTAAGACGCTCGAAGACGAGGAGAACTATTTATTAAGGATTTCAGATCAGGGGGGCGAGTCCATAAAACAGCTCAATCTTACGGATTACCCTTATTTTATAGTGCAGGGCTGGATAAGGTGCATATACTGGGCCGTTAATTATAATTATCACGTCAAGAAAAATTTGCCGCGGCTGTCAACAAAGAAACTGATATCGGCGATTTTTGGGATAATCTTAAGGCGAAATAGAGGAGCGAAAGGTTTTTCCGATAGTCTCTTCAGTAACACTTTATTTTATCGGCTGCGCTATGTTGTGGCCCCGTTAGTTATTATGCTAAAGAATTACAAAGAGGACAAGAGCCTGTTTTTTCAAAGATGCCTTGAATTGGCAGTATGGCCGTTTAAGAAAAAAGAGTTCACGGATTATGTTTCCGTGCGCGCTTTTCTGGCGAAAAAACTGGGAGACGTCAAACAGCTTGCTCCCAATAGTGTTGAGGTATTAAAATGGGGGCGGTGAACGGGTCTATTGAGTTTATAGGGTTTATAGGGTTTATAGGGTTATTGAGTTGGAATTGACGGGAACAGGGGCGGATAGCGGAAATATAAGAATATTTGTCATTCCCGCAATCTTTTAGCGGGAATCCAGTCACGCGTAGGGAACGGGCCTGCCCGTTCCGTTGATTGTAGGGCCTGTTCCCCGAACAGGCCAAAAATGTGTTAGAGGTGTATAAGGAGAAAAATTATGGCACTTAGCGAGCAATCCCAAAAAATACACGGTGCATTTTGTACCTACGTTAAAACGCAAGATAAGAAAGTAATCGAAAATTTTCCGCGAGAGGATATAGAGTTTACCTTAATACAGTCTAACGATATTGGATGGCCTCATTATAAAGCCATGGAAATGAGAGTCGCTGAATTAAAAGAGATTGAAGCGAAAAAAAATAGTGCAACGGAACATAAATTTTTTAAATACAAAGAAGGCATATATTGGTTGCAGATCCAAGAAGAATATGAAATATCGAAAAAAGAATTTGGGAAAAAAATCAATTTTGTTAAGGATAAATTTAAAAGGAAAATTATATTTCGAGACATTGAGCAATCCTATATTTTGTCCAAATATGGTTTTAATAAACCAGCTTTGATTTTAGCAGGAGCTGTTATAGAGGAATTATTAAGACTATATTTGCAATCAAAAAATATTAAACCAAAAGATAATAGATTTATTTCTTATATAGAATGCTGTGAACAGAATGATCTTTTAAAAAGCGTTATTCGCCATCAAACAACGGTAGCGCGCCTTTTCCGAAACGTAGTTCACTTAGGGAATGAGAAAGATAAAAAGTATAGTATATCTCAAGCAACGGCCAAAGGGGCTGTTGCGTCAATATTCACTGTTGCAAATGACTTTTAAATAGTTGTGTAGAAATTAGTATTTGTTATTGTCTCTTCCCGTTGCTAGGTAGAGATGAAATGTAGGGCGCGTTCACCGAACGCGCCGCAAGGTATTGGCGGACAGGCGGTCTGTTCGCTTGTCCGCCTCTGGCGGAGGGAACATGCCCTACATAAGGATATTTATAAATTCGTGTCTGGATTCCCCGAATAAATCGGGGAATGACATAAAAAGAAAACCATTTACCTTGAAATTTAATGTTGAGCGCAGATAGAAATTAAGAATTTTGTAATTATCAAAAGGCGATAGGGCGGCCGCAAGGGCCGCCCCTACATTGGTAAAATCAAGCAGCGTGGCGAAGGGCTTGCAATGACAGTAGATAATGTTTTAAATTATTCTTTAACGGTTCAGGCAGGCCTGAACCCTACAGGATAAATTTGATACAATAAAATAAATAAAGCCATAACCATTTGCTTCGGGAAATGACGGACAGGTAATCCAGTCACGCGTAGGGAACGGGCCTGCCCGTTCCGTTGATGCTAAAAGGAGAATTTATGCGAAACACGGATAATCAGGTAGCCGCGGTTGTGCCCGTAAGAGAAGGGTCTTCCCGCATAAAAGACAAGAATTTTATGCCGTTCGGGAAGTATCCTACCTTGGTGCATAATAAACTCGAACATCTTAAAAATTCCGGCGCATTTGATCATATATATGTTTCAAGCGACAGCGAAAGAGTCAGGGGCATAGCGCAGGAATGCGGGGTTGAGTTCTTGCGGAGAGATCCTTTAATGTGCACCAATAAACCCAGATGGGACGAAGTAGTCGAGGCGATATTGAACACCGTTCCCGGTAATCCGCACATGGCTTGGGCTATGGTTACCAGTCCGCTCTTTACCAGATATAAAGAGGCGGTTGACGTTTATTTGGCGAATTTGGATAAGAATGACAGCCTTGTGGGCGTGAAACAGATCAGGGAATATCTTATTGACGAAATGGGGCGGCCTTTATTTTATTCTTTTGGGGTTTGGCATCCGTATTCCAATGAGATTAAACCGCTTTACGCCATCAACGATACCATATTCATAGCCAAGAAATCAGACCAGTTGTATTGGCGGTATTGGATAGGCCGCAAGCCGTTTTTGTTTCAGTGCGAGCCAAAGGAATCTATAGACGTTAATTTCCCGGAAGATCTTGAGATGGCTGTTTTGGCTCAACAATCAATCGAGAAAGGGAAGAAATAGCAATGAAAGTAGCTATTATTGAAGGCAAACGCCCGAGTTTAATGCCGGAAGGCCCTGAGATCGAGAAGCAGATTTTAGGCGCGGACGCCGATATAAAGTGTTACGGTTTATTGTGCCCCGAAGAATATAAGCCGGCGCTGGAAGAATTGGACGCGGTTATCACGCGGCCGGGAACGTTTTTCTCCAAAGATATGGTGCGCTTGCTTAAAAAGGCCAAAGTGATAGTCAGCATAGGAGTTGGCTATGATCACATAGACTTGGAAGCCGCCAAAGAGAAGAATATTCCAGTATGTAATGTCCCTGATTACGGCACAGAGGAAGTCGCGGATTCGGCTGTGGCGATGCTATTGGCCCATCAGAGAAAGATATTTCTCTTTAACAATTACGTGAACTCTAACCCCATAGACTGGGATTGGCGGATACACATACCGGTTTCAAGAAGCAATGTTATGCGGATTGGGATAGTTGGTTTAGGCAGAATAGGCACGGCTGTTGCTTTGAGGCTTAAGCCGTTTGGTTATAAAATAGCATTTTACGATCCTTATCTGCCCAGAGGGGTGGAGAAATCGCTTGGTCTTATCCGGTTTCATAAAGCCGGGGATCTTTTGAGTTCCTCGGATATCGTTACTCTGCATACGCCGCTCACGCAGGAAACAGCCGGTATGGTTGATGACAAATTTTTAGAATTGATGAAACCGTCGGCAGTCCTGATTAACACCGCCCGCGGTGGGATATTTAAGAGCGCCGATATACTATTGAAATTCCTGAAAGAGCGGCCGGAATTTCGTATCGGCTCGGATGTATGGCCGGAAGAACCGCCGGAGAATCATCTTTTGCTTCAGGCGTGGAAGAACCGCGAGGCCTGGCTTGGCGACCGCTTAATACTTACGCCGCATTCGGCTTTTTATTCGCGGGAATCGGCGCGCGAGATAAGGGCCTTTGCCGCTGAGATAGTGAAAACCGTTTTAAGAGGCGATAAACCCTATAACGTTGTAAATGGAGTCTATCTTTAAAATAGTGTCATTGAATCTCAAAATGTCATTGTTCGGTTTGCAGACTGGATCATAATCTCTTTCTTCCACTAAACGTATTAACATATTGTAGTTGCCCAATTCATTGGGCCGATATGTCGTGCTCGATAAATCGAGCGACTACATTATGACACAGTCTGCGACTCGGGGAATGACGTGAGCACTAATGAAATGGAGTGAAACCTTAATGGAAAAGATATATTACGACAAGGACGCTGATTTAAAGTATTTGGAAAAAAAGACAGCGGGTATAATCGGATATGGAATACAAGGCCGCGCCCAGGCGTTAAACATAAGAGATTCGGGGATAAAAGTCTTGATTGCCAACAGAAAAGATGAATATGCCGAACAGGCAGTCAAAGACGGCTTCGAGGTAAATGAGATAAGCCAATTGGTAAAAAAATCGGATGTTATAATGTTTTTGATCCCGGATCAAGCCCAAGCCGAAGTCTACGAGAAATATGTCAAAGGTTTTATACGGCCTAACAGCTTGCTCGTCTTTGCCCATGGCTATACGCTTAGATACGAAACAGTAAAGCCTTCCGCGGATATTGACGTAGGGATGCTTGCTCCCAGAATGCCCGGCCATCACATAAGAAATTATTTCTTGAATGGCGCCGGTGTTCCGGCATTTTTGGACGTGGTCCAGGATAAATCCGGCGAGGCCAGGGAGAAATTGCTTTCGCTGGCTAAGGCAACGGGTTTCACAAGAGCCGGTGTTTTGGAAGTGAGTTATAAGGTTGAGGCGGATTTAGACCTTTTTACGGAACAATTTCTTGTTGCTGCGATAGTCCGGGTGATTCATACCGGCTTTAAGGTTTTAGTGGACGAACACGGTTATCCGCCGGTCGCTGCGCTTATGGAGCTATACGCCTCAGGCGAATTGGCTGAGGTTTTGAAGCTTGCCTCAAAGATGGGAATAGGCAAGGTATTTCAGAAGAACGCCTCCCCGACCTGCCAATATGGCATAGCCTCCAATTTCGACACCGCGCTCTCCGGGGATTTAAACCAGACCGCCAGGAAAATACTTAAGCAGATTGAGGACGGTTCTTTTTCAAAGGAATTAGATAAAGAAGGAAACGCTGGTTATCCGGCGGTAAATAAATTGTGGCAGACAGTCAATAGTGAGAAATTGACCAAAGCCCAGGAATGGATTAATAGTAATTTTAAGACGGGCGATGTAAATTTTAAAAGTGTGAGTTGAGACAAAAAATCTTTGTAATGTTTAAGCAGGGTTTTATTGAAAATTTAGCTATGTAAATTGGAAATTGTAGGGGCCGACCCCTGTGTCGGCCCGATGGGATTGACGGGAGTAATGGCGGGTAGCGAGAACATAAGAATATTTTGTCATTCCCCGCGAAAGCGGGGAATCCAGTCACGCTGTAAGGCGTTATTTCGTGTCTGGATTGCCCGATCAAGTCGGGCAATGACAGATTAAGCGGCGTCAAGCGCTATAAGAAAATGTTTGTATATATGTTATGTGGAGAAAATAAAATGAAAGAATCAATAATTCCAATAGTAACAGCATTAGGGTTTGGCGGTATTATTGGGGCATACTTCCAAGCAATATTCCAGCGTCAAAGCCAAATAAAAGAAAAAGAGCATGAATTAAAAAGTCGTAGATACAAAACCATTTTAATCCTAATGCTTATAAAATTAGACCCAAAAAATGGTATGCAGCATATCGCTGAATTCAGAGATGATCTTAAAAATATTACTGATGTTGAAAAAGAAATTGAAACAGAATTATTAAACGCTGTCCTATTTGCTGATGACGAAGTTATTAAAAATTTAGCCAAATTTAGCCAAAATCCATGCAAGGCTACGTATATAAAAACAGTGGTAGCAATGCGAAAAGAGCTATGGGGTAAAAAAACAAAGATAAAAGAAGAGTGGTTAGAAAAAATCGCCATTGGAAATAAAACCACATAATCAGTCATTTCACCTGACCTTTTCCGCCGCTAAAGCGGCTCCGTCAGGCAGGTGAGTTTTGGCGTTATGTGAAAAATAATAAAATCCCCAAAGAGAACCGTAAACTTGCAACTGTATTGCGGCGGCTTTGCGCTTGCAAACAAAGAGACGGCCTGTTCGGGGAACAGGCCCTTTTTCACGTTTCAAATTTAAAGAAGTTAAAGAGCGGTCATCCGAATTATCAAAGATAGCTTTGAAGATATGGAATTTATAGTGCTTTGTAGCAAGATAATAAAATTGTAGGGGCATGTCCCTGTGCCTGCCCGATAATTAATAAAGGGCAACCACAGGGGGTTGCCCCTACGTTTCCGAGATAAAGATGAAAATAATCCTATGAATTTTAACGAAATGGTTCAGGCAGGCCTGAACCCTACAAGATAGATTGCTTCGCTTTGCTCGCAATGACATTTATTGCGTTTGCATTAATTTGGTAACAATGAAAACGGAGGCTGATAAAATTGAAACTGCGCGATAAGGTAATCTTGGTTACGGGCTCAAGCAGAGGTATTGGAAGGGCCATTGCCGCGCGTCTGGCGAAGGAAGGCGCGAGTATCATAATAAACTCGTCTAAATCAATAGGCGAGGCCGAAAAAACCCTTGCCGTTCTGCCCAAAAGAAGAGGCCAAAGGCATTGCTTTATCCCTGCAGATGTTACCGCGCCGGAGCAGGTTAAAGAAATGATGAAAGAGATAAAGAGCCATTATGGAAGACTGGACGCGCTTATCAATAATGCGGGGACGACAACTTTTATTAAACATAGCGATATAGAAGGATTAACGACCGAAATCTTTGATTTAATGTATAAGACGCATTTACGCGGCTGTTTTTTGTGCGTTCAGCAGGCGTTTCCGTTATTGAAGAAATCAAAAGACGCGCAAGTTATAAATATCGCCTCGATCGCGGCTTTGACCGCGGTGGGAAGCAATATCGCCTATTGCGCGATGAAAGCGGGAGTTGTCAATATGACAATGTCTTTAGCAAGAGCGCTGGCTCCGCGCATACGGGTAAATGCCATAAGCCCGGGTTTAACCGAGACGGATTTGATTAAAGGCTGGGGTTCTTATAAATCCGAGCAGATAAGAAAGACGCCCTTGAGGCGTTTGGGCAAGCCGGAGGACATTGCCGAGGCAGCCTTTGCCTTGCTTACGTCTTTGAATTATGTAACTGGACAGAATATAATTGTTGACGGGGGAAGAACTCTTGAATGACACTGGTAAGGTTACAAGCGGGTTCATAAGTAGAGACGCAATATTTTACGTCTCTACAAGTTGCAAAATGTCATTCCCGCAATCTTTTAGCGGGAATCCAGACACGCGAGACTGGATTACCCGATCAAGTCGGGTAATGACAGGTTACCACAATGACCTATAAAAATGGTTCTATGAAAATTTTGGTTACGCCCAAGGAGGCTTGTGAATTATTGAGTTCTCTTCCGAAGGAATTATTTCTTAATGCCGATATCGCGCCGACTTTCGGGCGTGTCCACGACACAAATAAGCTCATAGATTTGTTAAAGGACAAAGCCGCGGTTATTCTCGACCTTGAGAAGATAGATGCTGAGGTGTTAAGCAATTGCCCAAATCTTAAGATAATCTCAAGGTTTGGAGAGGGTTGTGATGCCATAGATTTGGAGGCCGCTAAGAAATTTGAGGTTAGAGTTGCCAGAACCAGAGGAGTGGCTTCTCTTGCGGTTGCCCGGCACGCTATGTCCTTAGTCTTATCTTTGACGCATAATGTCGTGGGTAATAACAAAAACCTGAAAGAGGGACAATGGGCCAGAAGGCCGAATTTGTCGGAGGAATCTCTTACGCTTGGAATTTTAGGTTTTGGTAAGATAGGCGCCGCGCTGGCGGATTTAGCCTCTAGTTTTGGTTTCAATGTGATAATTCACAGCCATAGCAAGCCTGCCGAATCAAGGTATAAATTTGCAGAAAGTATCGATGAATTAGCAGGATTATCCGATATTTTATCTATCAATCTTCCCCTGACGCCTCAAACAAAGCATTTGGTATCCAAAGAGCTTATTCAAAAGCTTAAAGGCAAATTTATAGTCAATACCTCCCGCGGCGGATTAGTGGATGAGGAAGCGCTTTTTGATTCGCTCGAGAGTGAAGGTGTTACGGGTTACGCTACAGATGTATTTTTGGCCGAGCCTCTTTCCGGAATATCGCGGCGGCTGGCAGAGCATCCAAAGGTTATTTGTTCGCCTCATATAGCGGCTTTCGACAGGAATACCGCGGTAAATATGACGAGGCGGGCTTTGGAGAACGCGTTAAACTGCTTGCAAAATAAACACGATAAGGTGGTGTCTTATGTCATCTGAAAAGCTAATCTCTATAATTATAAGAACAAAAAACGAGGAGCGCTGGATTACGGCCTGTTTAAGCAATGTCTTTGAGCAGGATTACAAGAATTTTGAGGTAATTCTTGTCGATAACGAAAGCGCCGACAAGACCATCGAGAAGGCAAAGCAGTTTAACGTTGCCAAGGCGCTTAATTGCCGCGATTATCTGCCCGGCAAAGCGCTTAATCTGGGCATAAAACAGGCCAAGGGCGATTATCTGGTTTGTCTTTCCGGGCATTGTATTCCTGTGGACAGTAAATGGCTTGGCAATTTAGCGAGAAATTTCGAAGATATGGGCGTTGCCGGTGTCTACGGCCGCCAGGAACCAATGGCTTTTACCTCTAATTCCGATAAGAGAGACTTGACTCTTGTGTTTGGACTTGACCGCAGAGTGCAGGTTAAAGACAGCTTTTTTCATAACGCGAACAGTATGATAAGGCGCGATATCTGGCAAGATACGCCTTTCGATGAAACCGTTACGAATATAGAAGACAGAGTTTGGGCCAAGAAAATCCTGCAGAAGGGATATAAGGTTATATACGAACCAGAGGCAAGCGTTTATCATTATCACGGAATCCACCAGGACGGAAACATCGAGAGATGCGCTAATGTGGTAAGGATCCTTGAGAGCCTGAATGCCGGATACGGCTATAAACATATCGACATAGATAAACTTAACGTGGTGGCTCTTGTGCCTGTCCGCGGCCCGATCAAGCATTTAAATAACACGCCTTTGTTGAGCTATACAATTAGAAGAGCCCTTGAATCAAAGTACATAAAGAAGACGATAATCTCTACGGATAACCCAGAGTTGGCAAAACTTGCCGCGGAACTTGGCGCGGAAGCCCCTTTTATAAGAGAGGCTTCCCTATCCAGAGATTACGTTGATTTATCCAAAGTCCTGCAATATTCATTAGGCAAGATAGAGGACCTAAAGATATTTCCGGATATTATTGTCTCATTGGAGATAACTTTTCCTTTTCGCCCCGCAGGGCTCTTAGACAGTATGATATTGCGGCTTGCCGAAGGCGGTTTTGACAGCGTTATCGCCGCGAGAAATGAGAATAAAGCTATCTGGAAAGAAAAAGACGGAAAAATCTTCCAGCTTGACGAAGGGCTTACTCCACGTCAGTTCAAGGAGCCAACTTTCATAGAACTTAAGGGAGTAGCGTGCGTGACTCATCCCGAATTTTTAAGGCAGGGTAGCCTTCTAGGGGAAAAAATAGGTATTTATGAGTTGAATAATCCTTATTCGTATTTGGAAGTAAGGAATGAAGATGATTTTAAACTCGCCTCATCTTTAGTAAACGGGATATTCGGAGAAGATGGAAAGCAAAAAAAAATTCAAGAATATCGTATTTCTTAACAATCTTTCGGAAGCCGATCAATTACTCGGAAACAACGGCTTAAATTCCGCCGGCGAGGAGAATTTATTGATGGCGATGAATCCTTCCGTGCGGGCTTACCTTAAGTCGAAAGGGATTGCGGCCCAGGACACATTGCCTTACTTTACCAACGAATCGCATAAAGAGACCTTAAGGAAATCCAAAGATTTGGCAGATTGGCTTAAGGCGAGGGCTGATTTTACCGATTTGGGAATGGGTGTCGAGCGGGCCTACAAGGATTTCTTCATTTATTGGACGCGTTTCTCGATTCATCATTGCTTGTGGGCGATAGAGATTATCTCTAACGCCGTTGAGGCGCATTATCCGGATAAGATTTACGCGCATCTTTCGAACAAGATTATAGTAACAAGTTTGTACATAGAGCCCGAGGAAAGTTATTTCGGCCAAATAGTCAAAGCTGTATCTGAACGCCACGGTATTGAGTTTGGAAATATCTTTGCCGATCGTAATGCTCGTAGCTCATCCTCGTCGGCTTTAGCGTGGAAGGAAGACTTATCGAGAGCATTGGCGAAAGCCCGCCGGAAAAAATATATCGGCTCGCTTGTCAAGTTCGCGCTTCAATGCGGTAAGTTTCAATTATGGGAATGGGCTGTGTCTGCCCGGCGTCTTTTCCTGAAAAAGAAGCCGGTCTTTTTCACGACGAAATTTTATCAGATGGATAAACTCGCAGCCTCCTTTAAAGAAAAGACCCCTGATAAGCTCTTTTATTTTTTAAAAGGGCCTGTTATATTCACTTTCGGATTATCGGATTTGGTAATAAGATTATTTTCAGCAAAACATTCGAACGCGATAATATCCCAGAAGCGAAAATTTTCTTGCTTAGATAAGGAGATTAGGCAGGGGAAGGAATTATTTTCTTATAAAAACGTCTCGTTTGCGGAAATGATAGCGCAAAAGATAGAAGACAACATTGCCGGCCATATACTCGGCTTGATGTTATGGACGGTTAAATTGAATCATTTTATCGGCTCGGTTGAGCCTTCAGCCTTTATATCGAACGGTAACCGCGCCGACGACGTAATTTTAGCCGAGCTTTGCCTCCGGAGGAATATCCCTGCGGTTCTTATCAGCCATGGTTCCCACGTTTATCCTAAGAACGAGTTTGAGAGAATAGAGTGGGGGGAATTGGGAAGAGCTCTTTTAAGCGGGCCGTTTAGCCGCTTGGCGTTACAGTCGCCGTTATCTGAAGGCTATCTTGAGGCCCTTCCCACCTCAAGCAAGATTATAAAGACAGGGCCTTTGATATGGGGTACTTATGTGAATCCTGAAAAAAGTATGCTGCTATTTGAGAAGATGTTTGGAGCGCGTTCGTTAAACCGGAAAGATATCAGGATAATAACTCATGCGGCGACACCTAAGGCGAGCAATAGTTTGAGGTTTTATGTTTACGAGACTCCGGATGAGTATATAAAAGCTATTCAGGATATTACGGCGGCAGTTGAGAATATGCCGAACGTGATACTTATAGTCAAATTCCGGCCCTCAAGAGAGATAAGTGTTGATGATCTCAGGTCTTTTATCCGTTTTTCGGATAAAGTTGTGCTTAGTGTCAATGAGCCTTTCCTGGATGTTTTGGGTATGACCGATATGCTGGTAAGTTTTTCTTCGACCACGATCGAGGAAGCGTTGCAAAACAGGATTCCCGTATTGCTTTATGGAGGCGGCGGGCGGTATAAACATATTGACGATTTCCAAGCGACTACGGATTTGCCGCAGGCAAGGTCGGCAGTTTATCACGCGAAAGAAACGGCCGATTTGGAGTCCGCGATTCCGGCCATACTGGGATTAAATATAGATGGAAAGGGAAGGGATAGGGAGCTGTTCGATCCCTATATCTACAGTCAAGACATTCGTCAACCGATAGAAGGATTATTGGATATATGAATAAAACAAAAGGTAAATTTAACGCCATTTGGTTTTTTTTAAAGCAATATGAGAAGATTTACGGCTCATTGCTCGTCGTCACGATCGGCTATACCGTCTTGGAGAGCGTGAGCATCTTTATGTTTTTGCCGCTTTTTGGTTCTCTTTTGGGGCAAGAACAGCCTGCCGGCGGCGGCTTGTCATTTTTGGAAAAAGTAATTCAGTTCCTGCCTTTCGAAAACCGTTTCTTGAGCGTTTTTTTGCTTACAATAACGGTTTTGATAACCAAAGAACTGCTGGCTATGGCAAAGCTTTTTCTTAGCGGTTACGGCGTCGGAAAGTTTGTTTGCGACGCTAAAGAAGCGGTTTTTAATAAATATGTGGATTCGGATTACCAGTTTTTTCTCGAGAACAAACAGGGAAAACTTAGTTATAATCTCCTGAATGCCACCGGGATATCCGGAAACTGCCTTCAGTTTCTTACGGATATGGCAACCGCCATACTTATGACGATAACGCTCGGGGCGCTTCTTTTGTCCATCTCATTGCCGGTTACCGCTTCTTTATTGATTCTTGGGATCGGTTTTAATGTATTAACTCATATGCTTGCCAGAAAGGTGTCTTATAATGTGGGCAAGGAAAGAACTCTTGTAAGTATACAGGCTAATGTGACCGCCAACGAGTTTGTAGACGGCATAAAGCACATAAAAGTCTTTGACGCGTTTGAGCCGTGGGTCAGGAGTTTTGTTACGGCGGTCAGAAGGTTCAAAGCTCTTGTTATAAAAGATTATATTTGGGGAGGTGTGCCGGAGAGGGTTATGCAGGCTCTTCCGGTGGGCATTCTTGTCGTGGTCGCGCTCTCTATAAGGTTTAATGCGGTCTCTCTTGAGTTTTTGGCTAAGAATTACCTTAAGATAGGAGTGTATATCTATACGTTTTACCGGCTTATGCCTTATCTTACCTCTTTCGGAAAACTGCGTATGCAGATAATGGGGGTATTGCCGGATGTGGAAATTCTTTATGAGGCGCTGCGCCAGAATACGAACCATATACCCGATGGAAGCCTCGAGATAGAAAACTTTAATAAGGAAATAAAATTTGAGGGCGTGAATTTCAGTTATAAGGGCAAAAAAGACATACTAAGAGACGTTAACTTCTCGATCGAGAGGGGCAAGGTTACGGCGATAGTCGGGGCGTCAGGGATGGGTAAAAGCACCTTGGTTAATTTAATAGTCCGGTTGTTTGATCCTGACGGCGGCAGGATTACAATTGATGGCGCGGATTTAAGAGAAATAAAGTATTCCTCCTTGATAAGGTTGATAGGCCTTGTGAGCCAGGATACCTTTATATTTAACGCGACTATTAAAGAAAATATAATTTTTGGATTGAAAAATGTCTCCAATGAGAGGCTTTTCGAGGCCGGCAAATTAGCTAACGCCAATGAATTTATAACGGGATTTCCGGATGGCTATGAGACGACTGTCGGCGACAAGGGATTCAAATTATCCGGAGGCCAAAGGCAAAGAATAGCCATAGCAAGAGCTATTTTGCGTAATCCCCAGATATTGGTGCTTGATGAAGCGACCAGTTCCCTGGACTACCATTCCGAGGTTGTCGTCCAACAGGCTATCAACGCTGCCTCAAGAAACAGGACAGTAGTCGTTATAGCGCATCGGCTCTCAACTGTCATAAACGCGGATAAAATTCTCGTTGTTGACCAGGGCAGGCTGGTGGAGGAGGGAAGGCATCACGATTTACTAAAGAAGGCCGGCGTCTATAAATTTCTATACGAAAGCCAGGATAGATTAGTTTCTATTGAAAAAGAGAGGAAATGAAATGCCGACGAGTAAATATCATGTCAATCAATATGTTTATAGCGCTCTGTAACATTAATTCATGGTATTCCTTGAAGACAGCAAGCGCTTATTCTTCGAGCGAACTCTCCGCAGGCCTGCCTCTGCCTGTGCGTTCCGCCTGACTGCGTGCCACGCACAGGCAGGCATATCCGTAGTTCTCGACTCGTCCCGACGTATCGTCGGGACTCGCTCGAACAGTATAAAATTTATGTTACAACGCACTAGTGCACTGTAACATTAATTACTGACGTGTTCATAAAAGCGTTGAAATTTATCTCGCGCCTTGTTCTTTGTAAATTGCCAGTGAATATTGACTTTGAGCTGATTGCGCTTTTTTACCCATGCATAAACTTCTTTAGCTAAACAGGAC
>JAZDOX010000051.1:0-24122 GCA_043798215.1 Candidatus Omnitrophota bacterium
TAAATTTTTGCGGCTTGGATTCCGCTGAAAGCGGAACGTAAAAATTTACGCCGAGTAAGTCCGCCTGAGGCGGACGAACGTCGCCGCGAAAAAATACTTAAAACAGAGCGCGTAAATATTACATTAATTATTACGCTTACATTACTTTACCTTTTAACCATATCCTTAACTGCTCTTAAAACCTCTTCAACCGTAATTTCGCACATACACCTTACGTCTGAACACACATTCTTATAGCAAGGAACACATTTAAAATCTTTGGCTATAACAACGCGGTTTTTTGCGGGCGGCAAATGGCGCAACGGAGAGGTCGGGCCAAACAAAGCGACAAACGCCGTATCCATCGCGGCCGCTATATGCATAGGCGCGCTATCGGAGGTAACCAAACATTTAAGCCGTTTCATCAAGGCGGCCAATTCGGTTAATGATGTCCTACCTATAAGATTTATGGGCTTTGACTTCGTTAAAAGGGACAGCTTGGCGCCGATTCCGGTTTCGGATTTTCCGCCTATTAACACCGCCCTGATCTCTTCCTGAGCCAAAGCATCACAAAGTCCAGCAAAATTCTCCAGCGGCCATTTCTTTGTCGCCCATCGCGGACTGGCGCCGGGATTTATGCCTACTAGAATCTGCTTGTCCCCGACCCATTCATTATCCAGGATCCTGCCAACCCTTTCTTCGTCATTGGAACTTGGCCAAAGTTCCAAATGCTGAGAAGCTGTCTCGATACCCATAAGCTTTAAAAGCCTGAATTGATGATCTACCGGCGCAACCGGACGGTTAACCTCATCCGCGGCTCTATTAAGTAAAAACCAGAATCTTCCCTTCCTGTATCCGAACCTCGCCGGCGCGCCGCTAAGGAAAGCAAGAAGATGGCTCCTGAAATTATGCTGTAAATCCAGAATCTCCTCGAAACCATATCCTTTTATCTCTTTGGCCAATCGGAAAAATTTTAACCAACCTTTATCCCTGCCCTTCCTGTCATAAACAATCATCTCGTCTATATAAGGGCAGCCTTTTAAGACCTGGCTGGCTTGCCGGCCTATAAGCAAGGCGATAAACGCCTTGGGATTCTCTTGTCTAACAGCGCGAATGGAAGGCGTCGCCAAAACACAATCGCCGACCGCGCCTAATTTTATTATAAGGATTCTCTTAGCCTCCAAGGCTTCCTTGTAAACTTTGACTGTCTCCGCTGCCATCTTCTCAAGGTTATATCTCTCCTCGACATCTTTTCTCGCCCTAACCGCCAAATTCTTTGCGAGACGCCTGTCTTTCAGCGCTTTGACTATGGCATCGCTCATAGCCTGTGGATCCCCGGAAGCGACTAAAAGCCCATTATCGCCATTGCGTATAATCTCCGTAACACCCCCCACGCTTGTGGCTAAAACAGGCACGCCCGAAGCAAAAGCCTCTATTATAACCCTTCCGAAACCTTCCTGTGTTATTGTGGCCAAAACCAAAAGATCCAAACGCGATAATATATCCGGGATATCCTCTCTTCTGCCCAAAAATTCCACATTCCGGCCAAGGCCCAATTTCCGCGTCAAATCTTCAAGTTCCCGTTTGTAATCAGCCTTGTCGGGTAAAGCATCCCCAACGATAAGAACCTTAAGCCGCGGAAAAAATTTTACCGCTTTACCAACAGACCTCAGAAAAAAAGTATGCCCCTTGATAGGCGACAATCTTCCGATAATTCCTATGGTAAACTCTCCGCGGCTAATAGGCGCGCCCGAGGCGGAAAAGGATTCGCTGGGCTCTTTATATGTGAATTTATCCAGATTGACACCGCGATATACGAGCCTGAGCCTTCGATAAGGAACCTTGAAGTCCTCCATCATATGCCTGGCTATGACCTGACTTATTGCTATAACAAATTTCCCCCATCCCATAACAGCGCCAAAATTCACAAGACGCTTTGAATAATAGCCGTGGCAGGTGGTAATAAAAGTCGTGCGGGATTTTTTCGAAGCGTAATAACCTATAATTGCCGGCACCCTGCTTCTGGCGTGAACTATATCGGCTTTCTCCTCGATTAGTATCCTTGTGACGGCGCGCATCATTCTTAAAACAACAAATGGATTCTTGCTATAGACCGGAAGACAATAATGCTTAATGCCGCGCTGCTCGATAAATTTAACGAGCTCGCCCCCGCCTGAGATCACTATCGGATGGTGGCCCATAGCCAAAAGCTTCACCGCTAAATCAACAGTGCCTGTCTCGACACCGCCCGTATTTAACCGGGGTGATATTTGAACTATCTTCACTTGCCGTTCTCTTTTTCTCTGAACCAAATAAAAGCCAATAAAAATCCCGCCACAAAACCAAAAAATATGAAGGTGTAAACAGATACATTTTCGAGATTCTTTAGAATATGGCGCATAAAAGGTTTTACCAAATAAACAACCGCACCCATAGCGGACCCCGTAAGACCAACCGCAATTGGGATAATAATTTTTTTCATAACTCTCCTTTTTAGTTATGAGTGATGAGCTGTGAGTTGTGAGAAAAATTTGTCTCATTACTCAAATCTCATAACTCGTGTCCAAATTAGCGCCTATTCTCCGACGGTAATACCATTTTGAGATTCGATTTCAAAATGTCATTGTCCGGCTTGACCGGACAATCCAGACACCGACTAACATCTCTGGATTACCCGAACAAGTCGGGTAATGACAAATGCTAATTTGGACACATATGTTTACATTATCTTTCTCAAAGCAGATTTTATCGCCTCGCGATCGCCTATAACGGGTTTCGAAGGAGCCTGCCTCATTAAAATAGCGATTTCCGCCTTTAACTTTTGAACCTCGGCAAGCGCGATAAGCCCTCTGCTTCTAAAATTTCTCATCGTTATTTCCTGCTTAGTCCTGAAAAACGCCCTTTTCTTGCGGGGCATAAAGACCAGGACTTTTTTCCCTGAGCCAACAGCTTCCGAAACCATAGCTATGGACTCGCCCGAAACCAATAATATATCCGAAAGACCAAGGATGCCTTCAATGGCGCCGTTGAAATTATTCTCATTGGCTATCACGACAAGCTTTACCATCTCTGACCCCTTAAGTTTCGCTTTTATAGCGTCCTCAACTACGGGCGATGTCCTTCTTGAGGTTGTAATAACTATTTGGGCGTCGAGTTCCTCCGCCGCGGACAAAACCTCATCCAAAACTCTACTTATCAAATCCGGCTCCAAGACATACGCCTTTGAATCCCCGCCGACAAGCGCTCCTATAAACCTGCCTTTAGAAATGCCGGCGCGCGCCCTAAGAACCTCGGAAGCGTCAAAAAACAACCGTTCGCTTAAACCGGTTACGGCCGCCGCGGTAACAACGACGTTTCGCGAAGACTTTATTCTGTCATGCGCCGGAATCACGACAAGATCAAAATCTCTTATCCTGTAAATATTGGGACGCATAATAACTACCGACTTTGCCCCGAGCAGTCTCTTTAGCGACAAATTAAGGCCCGCCAGCGATGAGCCGCAGGAAATTATGAAATCCGCGTAAGAAGACTTGATTTTATCATAAACATCCGCGGGAAAACAAAAGGAAAGACAGGGCAGAGAAACTCCCAAAAACGAACCCGCCTCGAAGATCGTTCTCATAAATGAATTCCGAAATTTAATCTCGAGGCTGCCCACTATCGTATCAACGTCTTTGCGGCCTTTCTCGGATCGCAGCTCTTTAATCATATCCGCAATCGCCTCCGATTGTTTTAAATGGCCGGCTTTGCCGTCACTTAGCGCCAAAAGATATTTCACGGGAGTGGATTTCCAGCGTTTATGAAGCCACAGCCACTGGCCGGGATTGCTCTCCACGCGCGACTGCAAAACATTCGCGAATCTCTGAAGAATATCGCGCGCGCCATTCTTGATATTTCCCGATTTGGGAATAGAGATGTCGTCTTCCACAACAACCCTATGATAAGGTGAATTTCCCTCGCGAATTATAAAAACCGGAAATACCGGCGCTCCCGTCTTTAGCGAAAAATGCGCCGCGCCTCTGGGCATAGAAGCGGGCCTTCCGAAAAAATCCACGAACTCGCCGCGAACGCCGCCGTCCTGATCAGACAATATCCCCACAACCTCGTTATTGTTCAAAGCGCGCGTTATCTCTTCTATGGCATCATCCTTAAATATTATATTAGCGCCTCTCGATCCGCGTATCTTATTCAGGTAACCGTTTAATCTCTCAAATTTCTGCCAGCGCGCCAAAACATTCATCTTAAAACCTCTGGCAGACCCTATCAAAGAAGCGAGTTCCCAATTCCCGAAATGCGCCGTCAGAAGAATCGCCCCCTTGCCTTTCTCCTCCAAAGCCTTCCTTACCTTATCCTCGCCCTCTATCTTTATATATTTCTTTACGTACGCCTCGCCTAATAAAGGAAATTTGAGAAGCTCGACATAGGATTGAGCAAGGCTATAATACACTCTCTTTATTATCCGGGCCAATTCACAGGGACTGTATCGCCCCCGGAAAGCCGCTTGTAAATTCGCGTAAGCGGCAGGTCTGCGCCCTCCAATCAAGACATAAAGAACGTCCGCGAACCGCCTGCCAAGCCAAAGTGAAAACCTAAGCGGCAGAAAACACAATAAAAAAACTTCAGACTTAACTATTAAGTAAAGAATATATTCTGTCAAAAAATCTTTCTTCTTCATATATCTCCATATTTATACCGAGAACTAACAGCTTTATTCCGCTAAACTTATCGGACCGCTCGCTATAACCTTCGGCCTCAAGGCGAGCGGCATCCTTCTCGGTCGTAACTATCGTATCAACATCTCTATCGCGGCACCGGCATATTACGGTTTCAATATCCCTGCCGCTATAGCTGTGATGATCCATAAAATAAAATCTTAAAATTACGCAGGCCCCTAAAGATTTGACGGTCTCCTCGAACGATTCAGGATCTCCTATTCCGCAAAGTAAAGCTATCTTCCTGCCGTTTAATTCAGACAACTGAACCAGTTCTCCAGCAATCGGGTCAAAGAGCGTTGAGGCCGTGTAACGCGCGGTAAATACTTGCGCGTCTTTTTTTATGCCGCAAAGGCGGCTCTTAAGCGCCTCTGCCTTCGCCATACTATCCCCATCGCAGCCAACCTTGGTCAATACAAAAATATCTGCTCTCCTTAAAGAAACCACGGGCTCGCGCAGGATTCCCCGGGGAATAAGCCTCTTGTTGCCGAATGGATTATTCAAATCCATGGTAACGATATCGAGATCCCTTTTCAGCCTCCAATGTTGAAAACCGTCGTCGAGCAGGACTAAATCCGCTTTATGCCGGCTCACCGCCAACTTAGCCGTCTTTATCCGGTCCCTGTCTGCCAGTATCGGCACATCCGGCAGGCGTCTTCTGAATAACTCGACTTCATCAGAGGACTTGGTTAGCTTTTGAGTCTTATAACCACGACTTAAAACAACTACCTTCTTTCCGGAATCTCTAAGCCTCGCGGCAATCTCAAGAACCAAAGGAGTCTTGCCCGTTCCGCCTAAAGTAATATTTCCCACGCTTATAACTTTACATAACGGGCGAAAAGACTTTAGTATATTCGAGAAATACAAAAACTTTATCAGCCGCACAGCGAAATAATAAATCAGGGAAAGAAAAAAAAGAGCTGCCTTTATCAGGCCTGCCGCAACGCCCTTTTTATTATCAGTTATCAACGAATAAATATATTTTCTCATATATTAGCCGGCGCGATTCTGCGTAAAAACTGTATTCGCCAGCGCATCAATGTCTCTCTTTGCCGCGCCTGAATTTGATTCCAATACAACCCTGGCTTTCCGCCCCATAACGCCGAGGACAGCCCTGTCATTAAGCAATCCGCTGATGGAAGACAATAAACCGTCCTCATCTTTAACCTGGACTGCCGCGCCGGCTGAAAGCAGTTGGCTTGTTACTGCCTCGAAATTATGCGTATAAGGGCCGAATACGATTGCTTTAGAATAATACGCGGCCTCAAGCGGATTTTGGCCGCCTTTTTTTATCAGGCTGCCACCTATAAACGCAATATCGCAAATGGAATACGCGGCAGACAATATTCCCATAATATCCAAGATCAATATCTCGTCTTTCTTTAAGGGGTTTCTCGTTTCTTTTGCGCGCGATACAAGGCAAGGTCTAAACCCGTATTCCTCGCAAATATTTAAAAGGCTGCTGGATCTGTTTACGTGGCGCGGCGCTATAAGAAGCCTCAACTCTGGAAATTTCCCGATAAGTTTTCTATAACAACGCAATATGACAATCTCCTCGCCGGGATGAGTGGAGCCGGCAATAAGAAGCAGGCTTTCTTTTGTCAGGCCGAAATTTTCTCTCGAAACAAGCGCGGAGGCGCCGAACGCGCCCGCCTTTTGGCCCATAAAAGCAGCGTCATATTTTAGATTTCCGGTGGCCTTTACCCTTTTAGGAAGCGCACCCAAAGATATTATCCTCTCCGCGTCGGATTGCGATTGCATAAGAAATAAATCTATATTCGCCAACACGCCCTTAACCAAGGACCCTAATAAATGATATCTCCTAAAAGACTTGTTGGATATCCTACCGTTAAAAAGCGCTATCTTCGCGCCATAAGATTTAAGCGAAGCTATGAAATTCGGCCATATCTCCGTCTCTGCAATTAAGACGACTTTCGGCCTTACCATCCTGACAACTTTATTCGTCACAAAGCTTATGTCCAAAGGCAAATAGATAATTTCCGCCACGCCCTTAAATCTCTCGCGCGCCAGACGATTTCCGGTTGAGGTAACCGTCGAGACTATCACTTTTTCAGAAGGAAATCTCTCTTTAATTTCTTCATATAAAGGCAGGCTTGCCATAACTTCTCCGACTGAAACAGCGTGTATCCATATCGGATTCAAACCCTTAAGCCTTGAGATCGTCTGCCCCGAAAAAATTCCCAGCCTTTGACCGCTAAAATTCCGCCATTTCCCCTTAATTAAAAAATATGGCAGATATAAAATGGAGAATATTAGAAAAAATAGATCATATAAAATAACCATACTGCCTCGCTATCGTATAAATTAGGAGACGTCATTCCCCGATTTATTCGGGGAATCCAGTCACGCAAGTCTGGATTGTCCGGTCAAGCCGGACAATGACACTTTATTTATTGCGCTTGTATCGGTTAATAAGCGCTGTAACATCTTGATTTTTGAAATTTAATTTTTTAACTTCCTACGCTCTCGGATGTGCCTTCTCATACGCCGACTTTAACCTTTCGGTGGTGACGTGCGTATAAATCTGCGTCGTGGAAAGGTTGGCGTGCCCTAATAGCTCCTGCACCGATCTTAAATCCGCGCCATGATCCAATAGATGCGTGGCAAAACAGTGACGCAAGGTATGCGGCGATATCTTCTCTTTTATGCTGGTCATTAAAATATATTTATTTATTATTCTGCGTATTGACCTGTCGGTTATGCGGCGGCCGCTCTTATTAAGCAGGAACACGTTATCCGAGCCCGGCTTAGAGACCCTTCTCTTGAGAAGATACACCCTGATAGCCTGAAGCGCCCTATCGCCGATAGGCACTATTCTCTCTTTCTTGCCCTTCCCATAAACTTTAAGAACTCCACCAATCTGATCTATGCGATTTATGTCAAGTCCGACAAGCTCGCTTACCCTTATGCCGGAGGAATAGAGCGTCTCAAGTATCGCCCTGTCCCTTAAAGCCGCTTCGCTGTCGCCCGCGGGCGACTCGATTAACTTCGTCACTTCGCTCTCATCCAAAAATTTAGGCAGATGCTTGTCGCGTTTAGGAGCAGAAAGCGCGGCGGCGGGACTAACCTTGACTATGCCTTCCCTGCACAGAAATTTAAAGAACGACCTTATAGAGGCAATTTTTCTAGCCATTGACACCTTGGATAAATTCGCTTCTTTAAGATGGGCTAAGTATCTGCGCAAAACCGTATAATCCACCCTCTCCAACGAAATCTCCCCAAGAAAATCACTTAAAGATCTAAGATCTATCTTATAATTAAGCGTTGTATGAGAAGAAACATTTCTCTCGATCTCAAGATACCTTAAAAATTTATCTATATATCGTTCTATCAATTCCTTTATTAACTCCTCTTAACCATCCGTAAATTATTGCCCTATTTCCGCCATTGTAGTTGCCCAATTCCCGCCCAAGTCGGGTCTGCCTCAGGCATGATATTGGGCATCGGTTGAAAACGCGCTTCTTGCCGATAAATCGGCAAACTACATCATTGTAATCGCACTCCATATTTGTCAACTATCTCCGCCAAAGACGAACAGGAATCAAGCTGCTTTCCTGCCAGCAGACGCGTTGGATTCTTCACCTATTAAGTAGTTGCCTGTTTCTCATCATCCGAAACAGAAGCGTCTTCTTTTGAAGGCAGCTTATTCTCAATATGTTTGCAATTCGGATACCTTGAACATCCGTAAAAAAGTCCGCGACGGGAACGGCGCTCCACCAGTTCTCCATCGCATCCGGGCTCCGGACATTTCACTCCCGCGGATATGGGTTTGGCGTTTTTGCATTCCGGAAAACCCGAACAACTGATAAATTTGCCGCGGCGGCCCCATTTTATAACCAGCGGTTTTCCGCATTTCTCACAAAGCTCGCCTGTCTCAACAATCTCCTTCTTTACCTCTTTCATCTCAACCTTCGCCTTGGAAAGCCATTCCGAAAAAGGTCCATAAAAATCTTTAAGCGCCTGCGTCCATTCTACCTTACCCTCCTCAATCTCATCAAGCTCATCTTCCATCTTGGCAGTAAATTCCAAATCCAAGATTACCGGAAAATGCTCTATCAGCAAATCGGTTACTACCATACCTAATTCTGTCGGAATAAGGCTGCCGCCATCTCTTTTTACATAATGGCGCAAAACCACCGTCTCGATAGTCGGCGCGTAAGTCGAAGGGCGTCCTATGCCGGCCTCTTCAAGAGCTTTAACCAAAGTGGCATCGGTATATCTGCCCGGCGGTTTAGTAAAATGCTGGCTGGGATTAAGCTTTATCAGTTCGAGCGGTTCTCCCGCCTCTAAATAAGGAGGCTTATTCCCATTATTCTCGGATTCCTCTTTTTCGTCGTAAACAGCCTTAAATCCGGCAAAGATAAGGCTGGAGCCGGATGCCTTAAAAAGATATTTTCCTGCTTCAATTTCAACAGAAGTAACCAAATATAACGCGGGCTTCATCTGGCTGGCTACGAATTTTGACCAGATCAACTTATACAATTTATACTGGTCGGCAGTCAGGGAATCCTTTATTGAATCCGGCTCTCTTGAAACTGAAGTAGGCCGGATAGCCTCATGCGCTTCCTGCGCGGCTTTCTTGGATTTGTAAACATTGGGAGTTTCCGGAAGATGCTCCTCTCCAAACCGCCCCTTGATGAAAAGTCTTACCTCTTCAACAGCGGAAAAAGAAACCTTTACGGAATCGGTACGCATATACGTGATCAAGCCTGCCGTTCCTTCTTCCCCTATATCAATCCCCTCGTATAACTGCTGCGCTATCTTCATCGTCTTTCCCGCCCTGAAATGCAGTTTGTTAAAGGCCTCTTGCTGTAATTTAGAAGTTGTGAAAGGCGCCTGCGAATTTAAGCGTTTTTGCGATTGCTTTACATCTCTTACTTTAAATTCTTTCCCTGAAAGGTCCGCGATTATACCATCGCTCTGCGCCTTGTCTTTTATCTGAGCCTTCTCCTCCCCTATCTTCTCCAGCTTCGCCAAAAATGGACGATGGACGATGGACGATGGACGATGGACTTTTTCAAGCTCCGCCTCTATCTCCCAATATTCCTGCGCCACAAAAGCCTGAATCTGGCGCTCTCTGTCAACTATAATCCTTACGGCGACAGACTGAACTCTTCCGGCGCTTAACCCCCGCGTTATCTTCTTCCATAAAAGCGGACTTAGGGAATAACCCACTATCCTGTCGAGTATGCGCCTAGCCTGTTGGGCGTTGACCAATTTCATATCTATCTGCCCGGGATTGTTAAAAGCCTCTTTGATGGCATTCTTTGTTATCTCATGAAACGCGACACGGTAAACTTCTTTATTCTTTCCGATATAATTGGCTAAATGCCATCCTATGGCCTCCCCCTCTCTATCAGGGTCGGTGGCAATATATATTATGTCCTTATCCTTAGCTTCTTTTTTTAGCTCGCTTAAAAGCTTCTTCTTTTTAACCATTACAACATAGCTGGGTTTAAAGTCATTGTCTATCTCAACCCCCATCTTCTTCATCGGCAGGTCAATAACGTGCCCCATAGACGAGCGAACCGTGTAATTGGCGTCCAGAAATTTCTCTATGGTTCTGGATTTAGCCGGAGACTCGACTATAACCAAAAACTTCTTCTTTCCTTCCGGCTTGCCTCCTCCGATAGGGAGAATGATCTCAAGACGATCGCCGTCTTTAAGATTCGTCTTCTCATAATCAGACCTCTTTAAAATATTCAGATTAAGCTCAACTGCGGCGTACTTGACGTTAGCCTTCAAATCGGAAAGAAGTTTCGCTAACGTTATGTCATTTTCAACCTGCATCTCTTTGCCGTTTACGAATATGTTCATATTTAACCTTTTCTTATGTAAAATTTCCCGGGAAGCTGTTCCACAAAACCCTTGATTTCCAATTTCGTAAGACAACTTAGAATATCTTTCGCCGAAAAACCCGACGCTTCTGCTATATCGTCAATGGACTTAGGCTCTTGTATAATAACTCCGAATACTTCTTTTTCGCAACCGGATAATTTTTTTTCAGGCGCTAAGACAGCTTTTCCGACAGCCGAGGCCATTAACTCTCTTAAGCTCCCCTTTATCGTTTCCTTAAGTTCCTCGGCGATATCATCAGCCGACTCAACGAGTTTAGCGCCCTGCCGTATCAACATATTGGTCCCAAACGATCCCGCGGCGCGAGCCTGACCGGGCACAGCGAATAATTCCCTGCCCTGCTCCAGCGCGAAATCCGCGGTTATAAGAGCGCCTGAATTCTTTGAAGCTTCAACCACAACAACCCCCAACGAAAGTCCGCTTATTATTCTGTTGCGCCGGGGAAAATTGTCCTTAAGCGGAACCGTCTCCATAGGAAATTCCGAGATAACCGCGCTACCGCTATCAGATATTCTATCGGCCAACTCCTTATGTTCGGGAGGATAGAGTTCAGCCAAACCGCTGCCTAAAACCGCTATTGTCCTTGCCTGCGCCTTAAGAGCGCCCTCGTGCCCTGAAGCGTCCACCCCTCTTGCCAACCCGGAAACGACGGTAAAACCCTTCAAGCCCAATTCATATCCAAGCCGCGCGGCCATATTGATTCCATAACGGCTCGCGCGCCGCGAACCGACAACCCCTATGGCGTATCTATCGCCGGCGGTTAACTGTCCTTTTACGTAAATAACTATGGGCGGGTCATAAATTTCTTTTAAATTAGCGGGATACGACTCATCAAGGCACGATATAACTTTTACGCCGTATTTTTTTATCAGTTTCAGTTCGCGTTCAATAAGCTTTTTCGCATCGGCCTTTAAGATTCCATCGGCTATCTTAGGCCCTATTTTATCCACCATTTCCAAATCCGCGCGGCGCGCCAAGAAGATACTCTTAGCGCTGCCAAAACGCTTCATTAAATTATTAAACCTGATAAAACCTACATCAGGAAGCAAATTTAAGACAATAAGATATTCTAAATCCGTCATTTAATCAACTCCAGTATTCTCTCAACGGCACCTTTTATACTTAAATCGCTTGTGTCCACTCTATAATCGGCTCGCGCGTAATATTGGGCGCGCTTTGCCAAGAGCTTGGAGATCTTTTCTTTCGGATCGGAAACATTCAAGAGCGGACGATGGCTATAACCGTTTGTGCGTTCCAAAATTCTATCCACGGACGCCGCCAGGCAAATAACGATTCCGCTTGATTTGAAATTTTTCACGTTCTCCTCGTCTATAACCGCGCCGCCACCGGCTCCCACAACGAGATTCGATTGGGTTGAGATATGTTTTGCCGTCTCTTTCTCAACCTGCCGAAAATGCGCTTCGCCTTTCTTGGCGAAGATATCAGATATCTTCATACCCTCGCGCTCTTCAATGAGATCGTCCATATCCACAAACCTCATCTTGAGCTTCTTAGCAAGCTCTTGCCCGACGCTTGTCTTGCCCGTCCCCATAAATCCGACTAAGATAATGTTTTTCATATTATTTTATCCTGTCCACCCAATAATTCGGTTTTCTATGCAAATGGGCAAAAGCAAGTATTATAATTCCACCCTTTTGAACCGAGTAAAGAACTTTATAAGGGAATTTATGCACGAAATGCCGGCGTATTTCTTTCGATTCGGCCGGCCATACGGACGGATATTGCTTGATACGCAGGAGAGAATGTTTAATTTCTTTTTCAAAACGCGCGCCAAGACCTGACTGCTCTATTTCATAAAACTCCTTCGCTTCAAGTAACTCCTGATAAGCAATTCTTAAAATTTGTATCTTCATTCAGTTTTTCTTGCCGAAAACGTCTTCGAACAAAACTGTTTGTAGTTTCCCTAATTTATAAGCTTTCAGCCGTTTCTGAGTCTCCTTTAGCCATGCCTTTTCAATCTTAGGATCAGGCATATCGAGACTTCTGATAAGAGCGTCAATAATGATAAAACGCTCCGCAGGTCTTAAATTTATTGCTTTGGATATAATTGTTTTTGCCGGCGACATATTCATTACCTCCTTGAATTAATTATATCATAATTCGATTTATTATATATCTCTTTTTGAATTTTATATTCTCGCTTCTAACATTTGAACTCAGCGCCTGGCACCTTAAAACAGGGTGCTGGGACAACCCGCTGGAGTGAAATGTTAGGATTTTATTATACTATATCAAATTTATCCTGTAGGGTTCAGGCCTGCCTGAACCGTTACTTTATAATTCATAGGATTATTTTCATCGGCGCCCCACGTTGAGGGATTATTTACAATATATTCACGAATATTTTGTAATGACGCATTAGTACGAATCACGTGATCATAAAATGACCGCTGCCAAAGATGTTTATCGAATGGCGGCCAACTGTTTTCTTTAACGCCGATTATGTACTGTTTTGTCGTTATCATCTTAAACCGTTGAATTACATTTGACACACATAATTGCGTTGTAGGGGCGGATCTCCGTATCCGCCCGTTATGCGTTGAATCATTTTCATTTGATAAATGATTCGGGACGACACGGTCGTCAGACTTCGCCGAACTCTGGCGAGAGGTCGTCCCCTACAGTATCGGTTATCTGTATAATCATATGGATATGATTGGGCATTACAATATAATTATCTATCGTTATGTCCGGGTAATATTTTGGCAATGTTTCTACCGTTCGGGAAACCATTTGCCCCGCGTCGTTTAAATGCATGCAACCATCAATTATATCTCCAAATACACATCTGCGTTCATACGCGCACACCGTTACGTAATAATATCCCGATTGCGAATAATCGTATTCGGCTAATCTGACTTTTTTGCGTTGTGGACAGGTATTCACTTCTTACTGTAACATTTGAACTCAGCGGCTGTTAATCGACGCCGAAAGGCGGCGGGTAAAAGTCCGCTGAAACGCCTTGTTAGGTGTTTTATTCATTCTTGTAAACAGGGCCTTCTTTTCTTTTCGGCCTACAGGCTTCAATGTGTTTATCTATAACTGATTTTATTTGCTCTCTTGAATAGGAATATTTATACTCCTCTTCATTAATAAAAATAAAAAGAGTAAACGGAATATACTTTTCTAAAAAAGTTGCCAATTCAATTCCTTCGTAGGCAGAATAATTTTGTATGTTGCCCAAATCGCCAAAGAAAGCATGAATAGCAACTTTTTCGTTGGGAGGCAAGGCTATCATTTCTGAAAAATCAATGGGAGTTCCTTCTTTGTTGAGTTTGAGAAGGTATTCCTCGCCAGTCACATCATTTCTCAAGTAACCATTTATTTTAGTTATTGGATCTGCCGATAGGTTCTGACCCTCGATATGGAAGTTACTTATTTTCCAAACCTTAGACTCACCTTGTTTTTGCATAGCCATACCTAAAAAATGGTCATCAAGGCTCCAAGCAATCGGAGCCTTGACTTTAGACTGTTTAGGTATATAAAAATTACCTGTTGATGCATGGTTTTTTATTTTATGACAAAGGTCACTACAACTATCTTTAAAAATAAAACTACCCCATACCCCTATCCCCATAAAAAAAACCGCAACAATAATTCGTAAAATAATAGTTATCATTTTTTATCACCTAACATATAATACCCAAATTCGCTTTTTATGGCGTTTCGCGCTGTCATTGTCTGGCTTGACCCCTGTCTGCCTCAGGTGGAAGACAATCCAGACATGTTAAGCCGTGTCTGGATTCCCCGATATTCCTATGTTCCCGCCCCGCGCACCGTCAATTCCAACGGGCCGACACAGTCGTCAGACTTCGCCGAACTCTGGCGAGAGGTGGCCCCTACAGAAATTTTCATTAAACCGTATGATTGCGCAGGTTTGGTTTGTAGTTTGTAGTCTGCCGATTCATCGGCCTAAGAGGCGTGATTAGCCCGATAAATCGGGCAACTACAATTGAGCGCAGGGTAACAACATATTTAAATTTCAAGCATTCATTAAACCGCGCGTTAAAACGCCCTTACCTGCTTAATATAACCGTCGTGATTGCGCTTCATTTCCTTGAGGCTGTCTCCGCCGAACTTCTCTATCATCGCCTTGGCTATCTCAAAAGCGAGTGCCGCTTCCGCGACGACTGCCGCGGCGGAAACCGCGCAAACATCATGCCTCTCGACCTGCGCCTTCGAGACCTCTTTTGTCTTTATATCAACTGAAGAAAGGGGCTTTCCGAGTGTCGCGATCGGTTTCATCGCTATCCTTACGACTACCGGTTCGCCGTTTGTAATGCCACCTTCAAAGCCGCCGGCATTATTGCTTTCGCGAAAGAAACCTCTTTTGCCGTCAAAGGCTATCTCATCGTGCGCCTTTGATCCCGGTAAGCGCGAGACCTCAAAACCCAGTCCTATCTCAACACCTTTTATAGCTTGAATAGACATCATAGCCGAAGCGATTGCCGCGCTTAACCGCCTGTCGTAATGAACATGGCTTCCGAGCCCGACAGGGACTCCGCCAGCGGTTATTTCGCAAATCCCGCCCAAAGTGTCTCCGCATTTGGCGGCCGCTTCTATCTTTTTGATTATCTTTTTCTGTCCCTTAGCGCCGCCTATCTCTAAGACGCGGCTCGATATTCTTATTCCAAAGACATCAAGCAATATCTTGCTGACTCCGCCTATGGCGGTCCTTATAGCGGTCTCCCGCGCGCTGGCTCTCTCCAGAATATCCCGTATATCCGTCCTGTCATATTTAATAGCGCCTGCCAAATCGGCGTGTCCCGGACGCGGGCGTGTGACAACCGGCAGGGCGTCTATCGAGGAATCAACATTCTCTATCAATAAAGCGATAGGGCTTCCGAGAGTAACGCCTTTGCGCAATCCGGATAATATCTCGACCGAATCGGATTCTATAGACATCCGCGCGCCTCTTCCAAAGCCCGTCTGCCGGCGCTTGAGCTCGAGATTTATGATTCCTTTATCAACCTTTAGCCCGGAAGGCATTCCTTCCAAGATCGCCAACAAACATTTACCGTGCGATTCACCGGCAGTCAAATATCGTAACATAGCTTTCCCTCCTCAAATGAACAGATAAGTTACGGAGCAAGTAAATACAAGCGATGTAACTTATAGGTATTAACCAAGAAATTTTTCGGGGTTAATACCGTCTGTGAATTTGACCCCGCACCCAGAAACATCATAGTATTTATTTGAAGTAACTGGGTGCGGGATAACATATGTTTATGGTAACATACTTAAAATTTCATTCTTAAATAACACGCAAATGAAGGCGGCCAGCGCCAAGAAAGGGCCGTACTGTATCGTCTCTTGTTTCTTTAACCACAGCTTCGGCATCCCAACTATGGAACCCAATAAAGCCGACAAAAGAAATACCGCTAACGTAAGTTTCCACCCTAAAAAAGCGCCTATAAACATAAGCAAAGTTATATCTCCCCCGCCCATCGCTTCTTTTTTGTAGACTATCCTGCCCGCGAAACCAACCAAGAATAATGAGGCAAAACCAATAAAAATCCCCAATAAAGAATCCCGCGCCGCGGCCAATCTCGATGTCTCGCCCTGTAACGCAGGGTATATAACGCTAATAAGAAACCCCGATATTATACCCGGCAAGGTTATCTCATCCGGTATAACCCAATGCTCTATATCTATAAAAGACGCCGTTATCAGCGCCGAAGAGAAAGAGGCATAAATCAAAAAATCAAGGCTTAGTCCAAACTTCAGGAATAGAAGCAAAAAAACCAAAGCGGTCAAGAATTCAACCAAAAAATACCTGAAAGAGATCTTTGCTTTACAAAACTTGCATCTTCTCCCAAGCGAAACATAACTTATGAATGGAATATTGCAATACCAGGGTATCGGCCTATTACAGTTAGGGCAATGAGATGAGGGAAAAACTATTGATTCGCCGCGAGGCAATCTATGAATGCACACATTGAGAAAACTGCCGACAACGGCGCCGAATACGAAAGTGGCAATGTAGGCTAAGATCATCGTTTTATAAATTTCCCCAGCGCGCGCCGCAAGGCGTCGACGCAGGCGCGGCGCATTACGGGAACCGGCGCTTTTCTTCCGGTAAATAACTCAAAGGAAGCGGCCCCCTGATACAGAAGCATTCCTATTCCGCCTGCCGACTTAAGCCCTCTCTTCTTTGCTTCCTTCAGGAGAGGTGTAATAGGGGGGTTGTAAATTATATCGTAAACAGCCAGCTTTTTATGCAGCGTCGCAGGTTTAATTATACAAGAATCGCGGCTTTTAAGCCCTATTATACTGGCATTTATGAGTATATCCGAATTCAAGACCTTCTCATCTATTGCTTCTTGCATAAAAAAACTAATGGCTTCTGTGCGGCAGGCAGGAAAATCTTTTTTTGTTTTACGCGCCAGCTCCATCGCTTTTTCATCCACTATGTCAACAAGAGTTATCGACTTCGCCCCTTCTCTGCCCAAAACATAAGAAATGGCGCGCGCCGCGCCGCCCGAACCAAAGATTAAAACGGATTTCCCTTTAGGATTTACCTTCAAATCATCTTTTAGCGAAAGAAGAAAACCCTCCGCATCCGTATTATGTCCCATAGTCTTGCCGTCTTTGAACAAGACGGTATTTACCGCGCCTATCGCTTTGGCTCCGGGGGAAAGTTTATCAAGCAAAGGAATTGCCGCTTGTTTATGGGGCATAGTAACATTGACGCCGCAAACACCTAACGCGGCCAACCCCTGAAACGCCTTATTTAAACCCTCCGGCGATACCTCAAACGGCGCGTAGACAGCGTTCATCTTTAGCGCTTCAAACGCCGCGTTATGAAAACAAGGGGAGAACGTATGGCTTACTGGAAAACCTAATATTCCAAAGATCTTTGTTTTTCCGTTAATTTTCACGGGTATCTTCTCTTTCTCCGCGCCTATTCACTCAGGCGGATAAAAAACTTCGTCCCGACAGCGCGTCGGGACGTAAAATCAATGACTGCTATGTTATCTCGATAATTTCTCTCTTCAAATCTCAATTTTCAATCTCTTGTTTTCTTTATGAATCAATTTATTTATGGCGTTAAGGTAGGCCTTCGCGCTTGCCTCTATAACATCGGTCGAGGCGGACTTTCCTATCGCGATCCTGCCCTTGGATTTTACCCTCACCGTAACCTCACCCAAAGCATCCTTGCCTTTGGTAACGGCCTGAATGGAATAATCCAAAAGTTCGCCTTTTCTTTTTGTTATCTTATCTATAGCCTTACAACAGGCATCCACCGGCCCGTCACCCGATGCTGATGCTGTAAAAATCTCGGATTTCGACCTCAATTTCACCGTTGCCATAGGGACTTCGTTTGTGCCTGAAACGTAGTGAATTCCAGCAAGCTTCCAAGTAGAAGGTATCTCCGCCAACCCCTCTTCCATCAGCGTCTCCAAGTCTTCATCATATATAGATTTCTTTTTGTCGGCCAGTATCTTAAATCGCTCAAAGGCTTTATCGATCCCGGATTCGCTTAATGAATAACCCAGTTTTTTCATCTTTTCCACGAAGGCGTGCCGGCCCGAATGCTTGCCCAATACAAGGCTGCTGGAGCTTAAGCCAATCTCTTCCGGCCTCATAATCTCATAGGTCGCGCGCCTCTTTAAAACCCCATCCTGATGAATGCCCGCTTCATGGGCAAAAGCGTTCTGGCCAACTATGGCTTTATTCGGCTGAACCACCAATCCGGTTAATTTAGAGACAAGCCTGCTTGTCTTGCATATTTCGCCGGTAGCGATGGCCGTTGAAAAACCAAAAAAATCTTTTCTTGTGTTAATCGCCATAACAATCTCTTCCAAGGAAGCGTTTCCGGCGCGCTCTCCTATCCCGTTTATGGTACACTCCACCTGACGCGCGCCATTCTTTATCGCGGCCAGTGAATTTGCCACGGCAAGACCCAAGTCATTGTGGCAATGGACACTTATTACCGCCTTATCCACATTAGATACGTTATTCTTTATTCCGTTTATTAATTCTCCAAACTCCTCGGGTATCGCGTAACCTACGGTATCAGGCACATTAACGGTTTTAGCGCCGGCGGCTATAACCGCCTCTATCACCCTGTAAAGAAACTCTTTGTCACTTCTTGAGGCGTCTTCGGGGGAAAATTCAACATCCTCGGTAAAACGCCGCGCGTATTTTACTCCCTCAACCGCGAGTTTGATTATCTCATCTTCCGGCTTTCTTAATTTATACTTCATATGGATCTTTGAAGTAGCAAGAAAAATATGGATGCGTCTTCGTTTGGCCGGCTTAAGGGCGTCCTTCGCGGCGTCTATATCTTTTTTAACGCACCGCGCCAATCCGCAGATAATCGGGCCTTTAAGGTTTTGCGCAACCAATTTCACGGCTTCAAAATCACCGGGCGAAGAAACCGGAAACCCGGCTTCGATCACATCGACATTTAAACGGTTGAGCTGCTTGGCTATCTCAAGCTTTTCCTTCGATTCCAAGCTCGCGCCGGGGCATTGCTCGCCGTCCCTTAATGTTGTGTCAAAAATTATAATTTTTTCCATTGACTAATCCACTCTTTTCAGCGTTTAGTGAACAGCGGTCAGTGTACAGTAAAAGCTTTTCTGTCCGCTGGACGCTATACGCTGAACACTGATTATTTTATCCACGGCATCATTTGACGAAGTTTCTTGCCGACAACTTCTATCAAATGCTCATCATCGCGTTTCATTAGCTCATCAAAAAGGCTTCTTCCGCTCTCATTCTCCGCTACCCATTCTTTCGCGAATTTTCCCGACTGCACCTCTTTTAGTATCTTTCTCATCTCCTCGCGCGCTGAATCAGAGATAATCCTTTTGCCGCGCGTAAGATCGCCGTATTTCGCAGTATCCGAAACGCGCGCGCGCATACCCTGTATTCCGGTCGTAAATATTAAATCAGTTATAAGCTTTAATTCGTGCAAACACTCGAAATACGCTATCTCGGGCTGATAACCGGCCTCAACAAGCGTATCAAATCCGGCTTTGATAAGTTCGGTCACGCCGCCGCACAAAACACACTGTTCGCCAAAGAGATCCGTCTCCACCTCTTCCTTAAAAGTAGTCTCTATAACACCGGCTCTTGTGCCGCCTATAGCTTTGGCATAGGCAAGAGCAAGCTTAAGCGCCTCGCCCGTATAATCCTGATAAACGGCGACAAGACAGGGAACGCCCTTGCCTTCCTCGTATTGAGTCCTGACGAGAGCGCCCGGACCTTTTGGGGCAACCATAAAAACATCCACATTTTTAGAAGGCGCAATCTGCTTAAAGTGTATATTAAATCCATGCGAAAAATTAAGCGCCTTTCCTTCGGTCATATGCTTTTCGACAAAAGCCTTATATATCTTTGACTGCAGATGATCCTGTGTCAATATCTGAATTATATGCGCCTGCTTGGACGCCGCGTCGGCCGAAAGAGGCTTAAAACCATCCTTTACGGCCTGTTTGTAATTAGGCGTTCCTTCCAGTTCCGAGATTATGACGTCGACTTTGCTGTCACGAAGGTTAAGCGCCTGAGCGCGGCCTTGATTTCCATAACCTATAATAGCTATCTTCTTACCTTTTAAAACATCCAGATCGGCATCTTTGTCGTAATAAATCCTTGCCATTTAACTATTCCTCCTTAGCTTCTTTTTCCTCTTTTGCCATAGCGATCTTCCCTGTGCGGACAATCTCGCTTATCCCAAAAGGCCTTAACAATTTTATAAGGTTTTCTATCTTAGACGACTCTCCCGTCGCCTCAACGGTAATCGTCTCTAAAGCCACATCGGCCACATTCGCCTGCGTTGTCTCGGAAATATCTATGATTTGTGCGCGGTCTTTCGCCGTGAGAGCTTTTACCTTTATCAAAACCAGCTCCCGATCCAAAAATTTCTTTTTGGTCAAGTCTTGAACGGTTATAACGTTTATCAACTTGTTGAGCTGCTTCTTGACCTGCTCTAACGTCCGTTCATCACCCTCAACAACAATGGTCATCCTTGAAGCGGTGGGGTCTTCGGTCTCCCCGACCGCGAGAGAATCTATATTAAACCCCCTCGCCGAAAATAAACCCGATATGCGCGCCAAAACTCCAGGATGATTTTCAACTAACACCGATATTGTATGTTTCATTTAGCGCTCCCCTCAACCGCTCTTGATCTTTTCAAGAACTTCTTTAGTTTCTGGCGCCATCTCAAAAAATTTCTTTAACCTATCGCAAGCATACATATCGCAGAAAGCGCAATTTTTTGCGTTCTTTTCTATGCAACATTTGCGGATTTCGCATAGGATCTGGCAATAGAAAAATTTCTTTCCATCGGAACGGCACCCATCACAATTAATCTGCTCTGGTTTTATGTCGGCGTTATGCTGTGCCGACCATTTCTTTGCCACCTCTACCCGTTTATCATCATCATTCGTCTGTGTAGCAAGATAACCCTCGCATTTGGAACAATCCAATCCGCAACAAGCAATCATTTTCTCCATAATCCTTTATCTCCTCTTTGTATTACAATGTCCTTGCACATCCACCAAGGAATATCTAAAATGGCTCCTTTAAAAACGTATAATTCGCAGGGATCCACTTTGCTGTAAATCCCTTTTAGACGTTTAAACAATTTATCGGGATTCGACGCCTTCATTTGTTCGGAAGTTTGGATACCAAGATTATAGAGTTTCTCTGCCATCTTAGGGCCGATATTGCGAAGCGCCTGTAATTCTTTGATAATCTTGCCTTTCTTTACACTCAAAACCATCTTCTATACCCGCCTCAAATTTTATCTTTAAACCCAAAAAGCGTTCTTTCTATAAGCAAAGAATAGTCTTTGATTTTTTCGTAAATGCCGCGGGCAACTTCTTCTTTATAAGTATGCGACGTGTCATTTCTTTTATCGGTCATTTCCTGAAGCTCCACCGTTTCTTCTTCGTCCACAAAACCTAAAGAAAAAATCTCTTTAAAGCAGGACTTGGGAGAATTCGCAATAATGCCCTCTTTCTCCTTTAGATATTCCTTGACAAACTTCCAAAAAGCCTCAAAGGTATATTCAAACCGCTGTATGGCGGCATCCCTGACAATAACAGAAAACGGCTCTCCTGCAATATCTTTCAGTGTATTTAACGCCTTGACCGCGTCTTTATATTTTAATTCCAATCTTTCCATGTAATCGCTTCCTTCATAGCTTCTTTCTTAAAATCCAAAGAGGTCTCCGAGAAATCCACAATCTCTACCTTATATGGAATATTTAATTCTTCCACCTTTTCTTTCAGTAAAATCACTTTCTTTTTATTAAGTTTCCCAGACGGTATTAAGCCTATATCAACGTCTGAAACAACGCGATTATCTTGGCGAGCGCGGGAACCAAAAAGGACTATCTTTACATTCTCGCCTTCAAATGCTCTCACCATCAATTCTTTTAACCGTTCTAAGTATTTATTTTCCATCATTACGCAATAACCCTATAAACCCGACACGCTCTATGAACTCAAGTTACGCCATTCCTCTGATCATTTGGTCTATAGCTTTGCCTGCCGGAACCATCGGAAAAACGTTTTCTTCTTCCTCGATAATAAAATCCATAATAACGACATTCTTGGTATGCAGCGCTTTCTCGATAGCCGGACGCACTTCTTCTTTCTTAGCGATACGCATTCCCGCCGCCCCGTACGCTTGCGCGATCCCGACAAAATCAGGATTTTTAAGGCGTGTGTGGGAATACCGTTTCTTGTAAAATAACTCTTGCCACTGTCGAACCATCCCAAGATAGGAATTATTAAGTATGGCTACCTTGACTTGGACGTCATTTACAACCGCCGTCGCGAGTTCCTGAATGTTCATTTGAAACGAACCATCACCCGATATAAGAAAGACCACATCATCCGGCTTTCCGATCTTAGCGCCAATCGCGGCGGGCAAACCAAACCCCATCGTTCCCAGCCCTCCGCTCGATATAAAAGACCGCGGGCGCAAATAACTATACCACTGGGCCGCCCACATCTGGTTCTGGCCGACATCGGTAGCGATAATAGCCTCTCCATTAGTGGCTTCACATATCTGCTGGATGACATACTGCGGCTTTAACTTGTCGTCGTTCTTGTATTCAAGGGGATGTCTCTGTTTCCAGTTGTCTATCTTCTCAAGCCAATCCTTGGTATCGGGTTTATGGACAATTTTCAATAATTCCGATAAAACACATTTAACATCCCCGACAATAGGAATATCCACCTCGACATTCTTGGATATCGCCGCCGGATCAATATCAATATGAATTATCTTCGCGTGTGGAGCGAATTCGTCTATCTTGCCCGTAACCCTGTCGTCAAAACGCGCTCCTATAGCTATTATCAAATCCGAATTCTGTATGGCGTAATTCGCGTAGGCGGTTCCGTGCATACCCAACATCCCTAACGATAACGAATGGTTTGCCGGAAATGAGCCCAATCCTAAAAGCGTCATAGTAACCGGCGCCTGAATCTTCTCGGCCAATTCTCTTAATTGATGAGAGCCGCCCGAAAGTATCACTCCTCCGCCGGCATAAATAACCGGATGCCTTGATTCGGCTATCGCTTTAGCCGCCCTCTTTATCTGCCCCGGATGTCCGCAATACGTCGGTTTATAGCCGCGCATAACCAAGTCCTTCGGATACTGAAATTCCGTCTCGGCAAATTGAACGTCAATTGGCAAATCTATAAGGACAGGCCCCGGCCTTCCCGTAGAAGCGATATGAAAAGCTTCCTTTACTATGCACGCCAAATCCTTAACATCCTTAACCAAATAATTATGCTTCGTTATCGGACGGGTTATTCCCGTAACATCCGCTTCCTGAAAAGCGTCGTTTCCGATAAGAAATGTCTTAACCTGCCCTGTTATGGCAACCATAGGGATCGAATCCATATAAGCCGTCGCGATGCCTGTAACAAGATTTGTCGCGCCCGGCCCCGAGGTAGCTATGCAGACCCCTGTCTTTCCTGTCGCTCGGGCGTAACCGTCGGCGGCATGAGCGGCTCCCTGCTCATGCCTGACCAGAATAAATCTAATCGGCGCGTCATAAAGAACATCAAATAACGGCAAGACCTGTCCGCCGGGATAACCGAATATAACCTCGACCCCCTCTTTCTTGAGAGATTCGACCAATATCTGCGCGCCTGTTAGTTTATTCATACCTCACATATTCTTTCTTTTATAAAATCAAAAAATTCACGGGCGTACTTAACCGCCGCTTCTGCTTTACCCTTACTAGGCAGACCTTCAAGAAGACTACCCGGTAACGCATCTGGGTATCGCGTTGCGGCATAATATCTATCAAGTATCAAACAATATTCCCTGAACTTATCTAAATCCTTATTTAACCTGACTGCCTCATTTAATTGCTGTCCATTAGCACTTGTCATTCCCTGACTTGGAGACTGGGTCATAATGTAGTGCATTGTAACATAAATTTTATACTGTTCGAGCGAGGCCATTGGCCGAGTCGAGAACTATGGATATGCCTGCCTGTGCGTGGCACGCAGACAGGGACTAAAGCAGAACTTCTCGACTCATCCGCCTCAGGCGGATTCG
>JAZDOX010000094.1:0-17942 GCA_043798215.1 Candidatus Omnitrophota bacterium
TTTAAAACTTGCGAGAAAGGAGAGATTGGCGTATTATTACGAGTGTAAGACAAAGGTAAGAGAGCAAAAATCAGGCACTCGGCTGGAAGTTGTATACAACTCCTTCGCATTTTGCTGAAAAAATCGAAAAAAAATTCCGCATACTTGCCGCCATCCCTTTTAAGGTATGCGCCTGCCTGAATATTTCATTAAGACAATTTGTATCTTGCGGATTTTTTTCCAGCGACACAAGAGATGTATTGAGCGAACTCAATATTTCCCTGCCTTCACTGATAAAAAGGTCTTTGTATTGTTTTACATCCATTTTTAGCGTTTAGCGGATAGGGTTTATCATTCTATACAGCATACTACCCACTTCCTTTAATAAATTTTCAATAATTTCACTTTCACTCATATATTTCAAATCTATCGATAATAAATACTGTGTTTCTAATTCCGCTAACGAGCCATAAGCTATAGATAAAAACTGTTTGTATTCACCGGCATGCTGCCTTCCGTAACCTTCAGCTACTATATTAGATGAAACTGAAACAGCAGATCTTTGCATCTGTTGAGCTAATCCATATATCTCGTGTTTCGGAAAATCCTGTGTAACCTTATATATATCTAAAACTAATTTATACGCCTTCTGCCACACTATCAGATCTTTAAAGCCTTTTGTTTTTATTTTACTACACACTATCTCCTATACGCTGTCTTTACTATCCGCTCTACGCTATACGCTATTCTTTAGCCCAATGCATAATTGCTCCGGATATTTCAGGAAGCGGCAGGACTTTATCCGCTACTCCGGCGTCAAATGCCGCCTTAGGCATACCATAGATTATGCTTGTGGATTTATCTTCAGCGATGGTTTGTCCGCCGCATTGCTTTATTGCCCTTAAACCCTCTACTCCATCGCTGCCCATTCCCGTAAGAATGACACCCAGACAATTCTTCCCGTATACTGCTGCTGCCGACTTTATCGCAATATCTGCCGAAGGGCAAACTCCGTGTTCTTTTGGGCCTTTCTGCAATTTTACCACTTCTCCTTGTTTCCCTTGGCTTTCTACCTTCAGATGAAAACCGCCCGGGGCAATTAATGCCTTTCCTTGTTTAATCGGCTCATCTTCTTCAGCTTCCTTTACTATAATCTTTGATTCCCAATTTAACCTCTCTGCCATAGAACGGGTAAAGCCTTCCGGCATATGTTGAACAATCAAAATCCCCGCCGGTATATCAGGTTCTAATTTCGGCAGGACTTCCGCCAGCGCCCTCGGGCCGCCGGTTGAGCTGGCTATGGCCACGAGTTTATTGGTTGAGAAACCAACTCTTTTTTTCTGGATGGGCGGCCTCTCTATTAAAACCGGCCGGAGTATCTTCGGGTTAACTCTGCTTGCGGCTTTTACCTTAGTTATTAGTTCATCCTTAACCCTGTCCATATCCAAAGAAATAACTCCGCTTGGTTTAATTACCACATCCACAGCTCCATACTCCAAACATTTAATGGTTTCTTCTCCGGCATAGTTAGTAAATCCGGTAACTATAACAACCGGCGTCGGCCATTCACTCATAATATATTTAAGCGCGGTAATTCCGTCCATCTGGGGAAGTTCAAGATCCAAGGTTACCACATCCGGCCTCAACGCAGAGATGCTCTTTACCGCTTCCTCGCCGTTTCTGGCTGCAGCGATTACTTCGCATTCTTCATCGGCGTTAATAATATCGCTGATTTTCTTCCTCATCAGCGCCGAATCATCCACCACTAATACGCGAATTTTATTAGGCATTTATCTCTTTTTAGCGTTTAGCGTATAGCGGGTAGCTTTTATTAGCGTTTAGCGTATAGGAATTTAAATGCTTTTTACTATACGCTATCTCCTATCGCCTATACGCTGTCTTTTCTATACGCTATCCGCTAAACGCTATACACTATCCTATAATTCTCTTCACCTCAGCTGCTACTTCTTCCGCCTTAAAAGGCTTGATTACGAACCCTTTGGCCCCTGTCTGGATTGACTCTACAATCAAAGCCTGCTGGCCCATAGCGCTGACCATCAGCACCCGCGCTTTTGAATCTTCTGCAATAATGTTTTTCACCGCTTTAATTCCGCCCTCGCCGAGCATCACCATATCCATTGTCACTAAATCCGGCTTGAGTTGCTTATATTTTTCTATCGCCTCTTCACCGGTTTCCGCCTCGCCGCTGATTTCGTAACCAGCTTTCGTTAAAATGTCCCTTAGCGTCATCCGCATAAACGCCGCATCGTCCACTATCAAAATCTTCCCCGCCATGTTTGCCTCCTCGTATAGCGTTTAGCGGGTAGCTTTTATTAGCGTTTAGCGTATAGGAATTTAAATGCTTTTTACTATATGCTATCTCCTATCGCCTATACGCTGTCTTTTCTATACGCTACACGCTAATACACCCGTTCTTCCCCTCTTATCGTCCTCACCCTAACACTGCCATCTTGAATATCAAAATAAATAGTCCGCCCGGAATTTCCTCCTAAATCCTCTGCAACCAACTTTATCTTTCTTTTCTCTAATTCCTCTTTTACCGCCTGCGCGTTTCTTTCGCCCACATTCAAAAGCGTAACGCTCTGCACGCTGGGAAACATATTAGCTCCTCCGAAAATCTTGGCTTTAATATTGCGCTTGAGCGAACCTCGTTTCTCCATTTCTTCTAAAATTAATTCTATGGCTGTATCGGCAAACTTCGCGGGGTTGCTTTTATCTTTGGCCTCGCTTTCTCTGGGCAGCATCACATGGGCAAGCGCGCCTAATTTATTAAATGCGTCATAGAGAACAATGCCGATGCAAGAACCCAAACCAATGCTTGTCAGCGCTGCCGGGTTAGAAGCAACCTTGTATTCTGCCATACCCACTCTAATCGGCTCCATGTCTTTCCTTTAGCGTTTAGCGGATAGCGTAAGAATAGCGTAGAGCGTGCAGCGTATAGCGTTTAGTTAAAATCTTTTTTAGTCCTTTCTATACGCTATTTTTTAACAAGCCGATTTACTGCTTCCGTCACGCGGGAAGGCTGAAATGGCTTAACGATAAAATCCTTAGCCCCTGCTTGAATTGCTTCAACGACAAGCTCCTGCTGGCCCATAGCGCTGACCATAATAATCTTGGCGTTGCTATCGATATTGAGCAATTCTTTTATCGCCTTCATTGAATCAACGCCCTCAACTTCAGGCATAATAATGTCGAGTGTAACAATATCGGGTTTTAATTTCTTGTAAATATTTATCGCTTCCTTGGCGTTTTCTGCTTCACCCACAACCTTATGCCCGTCTTTAGTCAGGACATCGGAAAGCATCTTCCGCATAAATACTGCGTCATCAACAATTAAAATATTCGCCATTATCTCACTCCTTTCGTAATATTTTCAGAAATCAGATATCAGAAAACAGAAGTCAGGCTTCCGCTTCATACGTCTTCCATTTCCCCATCAGGGTATATAACATTGCGTTAAGTTCATCGTATGGTTTGTCTAATTTCTCATGCTCTTCTTTAGATATATATTTACAATCCAAAGAAAAATCTAACCATCCTCTAGTTTCTTCGCTCGAACCAAAAGCATCGTTTAATTGACGGATAAATACTTGTTCATATTTTCGCTTGGCAAAACCTTCTCTAATATTTATTGCTACAGAGCGCGAAGACCGTCTTATTTGATCGGTCAAAGAATAGGTTTCTTCTTTAGGAAATTTCTTGGTTATTTCAAATATCTCCATAGCAAGTCTATAAGCTAACTTATAGACGTTTAAGTCTTTTATCGTTTTAATTCTGTCTTCCGACATCTGCCCTCTGTCTTCTGAATTCTGCCCTCTGTCTTCTGTTATCTGTCTTCTGACTTCTGACCACTGACTTTACTCACCTGCTCAATCTCATGCGGGGCAAGCGCTTTATTTAAATCCAGCAAGATAACCAATCTCTCGCCGAGTTTACCCACGCCCTTGATATAATCCCTTTTCACCTCGGTTGAGATAATTTCCGGCGCAGGTTCTATATCTTCTTCGGCAATCCTTAAAACTTCCGGGACCTCATCCACAATTAACCCCACTGTCCCGCCGCCCACCTCCACTATGACAATCCGCGCGGTCTTAGGTAATTCCTTCTGCTCGTTGAGGCCGAATTGCCGGGCTAAATCCACCACGGCAATCACCTGCCCCCTCAAATTTATCACCCCTTCAATAAAACCCGGAGCCTCAGGAATATGCGTGATATCGAGCAGGCGCGAAATTTCCAAAACCGAAGTGATCTCTGCGCCAAACTCTTCATCCCGCAGCCTAAAAATTACTAATTGTATCTCTTTGCCTTTTGGTTTTAGCTCTTCCTTTTTGGCCATTGTCTCTCTCCTATGTCGCATATTTTTAGCGTTTAGCGGGTAGCGTTTTTTTGTCAGCATATAGCGTGCAGCGTATAGCGTTTAGTTAAAATCTTTTTTAGTTTTTCTATCCGCTATACGCTATCTCCTATCCGCTAAACGCTCTACGCTATACGCCAATTTATACCTTCCGCTTCTCCGTAGCTGCAATCTTCTCTATTCTATCTTTTTTCTTCCTTGGGCTTTTCTGTTTTTTCAGCTTCCAGCTTCAAACCCCTAACTTCTGCTTTGTGCCTTGTTTCTTCAAATCTCTTTCTATTTACTTTCAATCTCTCGGCTAAAGCGCTCTTTTTCACCACCTCGGACTGCTCGCTTAATTTCGCAACTCTACCAAACTCCTGTTTCACGGTTTGTGTTTCGGGTTTTCTATCCGCTATACGCTCTACGCTATCCGCTATTTTAAACTTACCCACCAGCTCCCTCAAGTTTATCGCCATTTCAGATAACTCCTGCGCCGAGGCAGCCATCTCCTGCATTGAGGCAGTCATTTCCTCAGTTGAGGCAGATGCTTCTTCGGTGGCTGATGCAGCCTCTTCGGCGGTGGAGGCAATATCATCCACGCTCTTTACCACCTGTTTTGTTCCGGCTGACATCTGCTGGGTAGCGGCAGAAATTTGCTCCACCATACTGGCGGTATTCTCCACCACCTTGATAATCTCATTTAAGGCTGTGCCTGCCTTATTAACAACTTCTTTTCCTTCAGCAGCTTCTTTTGAACCTGTATCCATAGATTCTACTGCATAGTTTGTTTCTTTCTGTATATCTTTAATTAACTTGGCAATCTGGTCCGCGGCCTTTGCGCTTCCCTCTGCCAATTTCCTTACCTCTTCGGCAACTACGGCAAACCCCCGGCCTTGTTCACCGGCTCTGGCCGCCTCAATCGCCGCGTTCAAAGCCAGGAGATTAGTCTGGTCCGCTATTCCGGTAATCACATTGACTATCTCATTTATCTGTTCTGATCGCTCTCCTAATTTCTTAACCACCACGGCAGAACCGGATATCGTCTCATAAATTTTATTCATTTTATTTACCGCGTCTTTCGCCAACTCGCCGCCCTTTTGCGCGGATTGACTGGCTTGTACTGAAGCTGAAGCCGCTTGCTGGGCAGATGTTGCCACCTGTGACACTGAAGCATTCATCTGCTCCATTACTTTAGAAGTCTCTTCCACGCGCTGGGCAGTAGTCTCAGAACCCTTGGCAATCTGCTGCACCGTAGATGAAACTTCTTCGGTCGTAGCGTTCATCTCCTGGGCGCTGGATGAAAGCTGCTGACTGGATGCGGAGATACGCTCAGCAGTCTCTAAAATCTGCATAACCATAGCCTTTAATCCTGCTAACATCTTATTAAATGCCCTGGCCAAATCTCCGATTTCATCATTACTGACCACCGGAACTGTGGCCGTAAGGTCTCCTGCGGCGCCGGCAATGTCATTTACTTTGTCCGCTACTGCGCGCAATGTCTTGGTAATCCTGCGGCTAATCAAAGCCGCTATCACAAAACCAAGAATCACCGCCAAAATTATGATAGTTATTATCGTCGGCAGCACCCTCTGTGACATAGCATGTTGTGTTTTCATACCTTCTTCGGATTGTGACATATAGATATGTCCAATCTTTAAAATCTTCTCTCGAATCTCTTCTAATAGGGGGGATACTTCCTTTGCATACACTTGCTGCGCCCCGGCTTTATCTCCTTTGGCCAATAGTTCTTTGATTGTTGCGCCTGACTTATGCAGTCTTTTATGCGGCTCATCAATGCTAGCATGAATTTTCATTATCTCAGGGTCATCGCTCTTAAAGGTATCATACCACTGGCCGAATTTACACTTATGCGGGTCTAATTCGCCCTCAAATGGCTTATCCAACAAAAATTGGTCAGATAAGGCAAATGCCCATTTAAGATGATCTGCGATTCCCTCATCTAATAGCATATCTGTATTCAAATCCTTAATAGCCTCATCGCTTATCTTATCTAATCTTGCTGTTGTCCAAAAAGATGCAACTCCTAAGATAAGCATCAACAAAAGCACCGCCCCAAACCCAAACCCCAACTTCTTCCCAATCGTCATCCGCATCTTTACACCCTCCTTTAAAAATAAAAAACCCAAGTCCTTATGGCCTGCGCCACAAAACTTGGGTCAACTTTCCGCCACAGTACTTTGGCGGAAAAAATTTGCTAAAGCATCTGCTTGCTTGCTTGCTTGCTTGCTTGCTTGCTTGCTAATACATTAACAATACTCAAATAACCTCCTATGCTAACAGTGCATTAACCGCGCGCCAGTTTTTTGACTTCTTTTTCGAAATATTTTTTAATATCTTCCCACACTACTTTTTTTAACATCCTCGGCGCTTCATCTGATTCGGCATCTTCGAAATAGACAAGGCTTTTTATAATATGTATTTTTGTAGCAGCCAAGTTTTTATATTTTTTATCGTAGATATCTAATAATTGCTTTAGATGATAGCCAGATTGACATATAAAAAATAGGTCGATAAAATCCCTCTTAGCTCCTCGCGTCGCTATAGCGTCTATTTTCATTGCAGCAATATCTCTAATATCGGCTATATTTAATGATAAATATTTTGCAGCAGGAAAAATCAATGGGTATTTATAAATAAAGAGGCTAAATTTTACTCCTTCAAATTTACCCAAAACCGTCCCTTTATCGGCCTGATCCTCATCAAATAAACCTGATTTTGACAAGGCAGTAGAAAACTTTTTAGGTATGAATTCCATAGGTGTAAAAAAGTCAAAATCTACGGAAATACGGTGCCCCATCCGAAGAGCAGCCGCAGTCCCGCCTGCCAAATAAGCATCTTTCAAAATACCTGAACGCCCTAATATGGCCAGGCTGTCATTAGCTCTTTTGATAAGCGTCTCTTCAAACATTTCACATCTCCCTTTTTAACATTGACTATAACCGCCCAAAAATTTGCGCTTTTAAAAGAAAGCCCCCTGTAGTGATATAAAATATCTTTTATTTCCGAATCCGCAAAGTTCTTCCACATCCAGCCAATAGCTTTATTGTCCCCATATTCTAAAATTCGCTTTAGAACATATACCCTGCGATTGTTAAGGTCTATCTTCTCAAAATCTACATCCCAAAAATATTTCTTTAAACCAGCGGGCAGCTTATTCATCTTTTTTAACTTTTCTCCATGCTATGACTATTATTAACCGAACTGCATTTTAGTCAAGACTAAACTGCACTTTGGTTCCTCTCAAGATAGCGTTACGTTTTTCGATATATCCTCTCTCTGTTGTCGAAAACCTCAAAAATTTTTTCGGGTAACCCCATAGCAATTATACCTGCCAGGGGTAAATGTAATTCTTATCTTCTTTCTGTCCAATCAAGCCCGCTACCTTATATTCATCAATGTTATACCGCCGGCAGAATGATGACATCGACAGCCTTCTGAAACCCCTGAAGCTTACCTTTACCTCAATAGGCAGTATCTTACCTTTTAATTCCAATATAAAATCAATTTCGTTTTGGTTCCGATTTCTCCAATAATGAATATTTTGCGCGCCGTATTTTTTAACCAACTCGGCAAAAACGCTGGTCTCAAATATATTACCTATAAGGTTCTTCTGCAGGCCGCCAAGCCATAACATCTCTAAAAGGCCCGTGTCATAAAAAAATATCTTGGGCGCCTTTACCACTTCCACTTTTGGACTGGAACTAAAGGGAGTAACGAGTTTAAGCACATAAGTATTTTCCAGAATAAAAAGATAATTTTCTACTGTTTGTTTGGCAATAGAACAAGTATTTGCCAACTGGGCTATATTTAACAATTGCCCGCTCTGAGAAGCAAGAACCTTAAGAAGGTTGTTGAATTTTCTTATATCCTTGACATGGGCCAGATCTCTAATGTCTTTTTTTATGTAGGTATCTATGATTTGCTGAAGATATTTTTCTTTTTTCTCTACGGAATTTTCAAGCGTAATCTTTGGGTATCCTCCAAAAAAAACATATTCATGATACAGTTCTATTGTCTTATCAAGATGAGCTCCTGATGAGATATTTTCTAACTCATAGCGCAGGCCTTTAAACCTTATAAATTCCCTGAAAGAAAGATTAAATACCTCAAAATTGACGGTTCTGCCAACCAGGGAATCGGAGAATTTTGATTTAATGTTAAAGCTTGATGAGCCGGAAACTATAAGCTGAATATATTTATGGTGGTCTGCGAGCAATTTTAATAGCGGAGACGGATTATTAAGATACTGCACTTCGTCAATGAATACATAAAGGCGGCCGCTGCCGCTTTTGGCCTTATCAAGGCCAATGCCCTCATTTCTTAAGTAGTTTAAAAATGAATCAACGCCGGCATCTAACACATCAACAAGCCTGGAATCTTCGAGATCAAAAAAGAATGTTAATTTGTCCTGCGATTTTAACAGGCCCTCGATATAGTAAAGGATACAGGTTTTGCCGACCTGCCTTGCGCCATGTAAAACAATGATATTGTCGGTATCTATATATTTAACGATTTCGTCTATGACGTCTCGTTTGATGGGCTTATCTCCCATAAAAATACCTCCTATATACCAACTAAAATCACATTGTAGTTACATTTTATACTATTACAAAATATAAGTCAAGATATATTTTTGCTGATGTGGCAGGGCGCAACTTCAGCATCTCCACAAGTGGATTATCCGTGTGTATCCATATTTTTCCTTAAGGCCGCCGGCATCTTGCGCTTCTCGCTTTCATTATCGGATGGGCATTGGTCATTGCTTTCTATAAATTCTTTCCCTGTTGTCAAAAATCTCAAAATTCTCTTTCGCGTATCCCCACAGCGACTCTACTTTTCCAAGCACGAGAATTCCGCCTTTATTCAACGCTCTCGCAAAGTTAGAGTAGACCATCTCCTGGAGCGGCCTTGTAAAGTATATTATCACATTCCGGCATAAAATCAAATCTAAATGCTTCAGGAATTCATCAGAAACCAGATTGTGCGCTGTAAACTTGGTTAACTTCTTTACATTGTCATTAATCTCATAACTTTCTTCATTTTTATTAAAATATTTCGCAAGTCTTTCTTTGTCTATTTCTTTTATGCTAAGAGCAGTATAAATCCCTGCTTTGCCTTTTTCAATGCAAGCAGGGTCAACATCAGTCCCGTAAACTACGACATCAAAATCAGCTATATTTTCCTTCAAAGCTTCTAAAAATAATACGGCTAAACTATATGCCTCTTCTCCGTTACTTGTCCCTGCGCTCCATGCGCGGATAACCTTTCTGCCCCGTTCTTTCTTGCTGCGGATAATTTCGGGAATCACCTTCTTTTCTAAAATAGTGAAAGTTTCCGGATTCCTAAAAAACTCTGTGACATTTATCGTGATGGCGCTGATCAGATTATCATATTCCTCCGGGTTTTTATTCAGGTAGATAATGTAATCTGAATAATCCAGGCACCCTGTAGTCCTCATTCTGCTATCTATCCTTCTTTTTAGCGTAGCTGTTCTATAAAGGCTGAAATCTGCCCCTTTATTTCTTTGAATTTTATCCAGTAAAAATTTAAAATCCGTCTCGCTCATATTTTTCTATACATTCTATTTTCTCTATCAAACTCAACAAAGCTCTTAGGACTGGCTCCCCACAAAGATTCTGTGAGCCCTAATACTAAAAATCCGTTTTTATTCAATGCCATAGAGAATTTCTCAAGGCAAATTTCTTGCAATTCGCGTTTAAAATAGATAAAAAGATTCCTACAGAGAATCATGTCGAAACTTTTCGGCGGGTCATCTTTGGCGATGTCGTGAATTTTAAAGAATAAGAATTTATTCAACTCTTTCTTGCGCCAAAACTTTTTATTGCCGACTTCCAAAAAGTGCTTTTCTCTTAACTCTTTGGGCATATCCTTAAATTCGAATTCTTCATAAATGCCATCCCTTGCCTTTTCTATGCTCCATTTATCTATATCGGTGGCATAGATATAAATCTGCGGCTTACCAAGGTTCTCTTTAAGATATTCTGCGATTAAAATCAGTACTGTCGTTGCTTCTTCTCCCGCGGATGAGCCACAGCTCCAGATGCGCACAATTTTCCTGTTTTCAATAACTTCTTTATTGAACAATTCCGGTATAACATTTTTCTTTACTGCTTCAAAAACTCTCGTATCTCTAAAAAATTGCGTTACATTGATAGTGAGAACATCAAGCAGCGCATCCATCTCCTCTCTATTATCTTTAAGAAGTCGCATATATTCTTCGTAGGAGCAGCTCTTAGTTGCCCGAATCCTGACTGCAACCCTGCGCTCTAATAAATTCTCTCTATATTGGGAAAAATCAATTCCTCTTTCTTTAAAAACTTCATTTAATAATAATTTTAAATCGCGATGGTCATCCATTTTAGATAAGCTTTGGACGGAATGCTGGGTGTTATTTTTTACTTTTTTATTGCCCTGGTTAATTCTTTTATCGAATTGACTCATATTAAATTTAACCGAAAGCTTTTTATGCGGGGGAAGGCGCGCTTCTCCCTGACCTGCAGGAAGCGGTCTTAATCGTTTCCCGTGGAATTTTTAATCGCTTCCGGCCTCCATCACACAACTTCCAGCGAAAAATCTATCGGTCTCGCGGAATGCGTAATGGCGCCTACGGAAATCATATCAACTCCTGTGGCAGCAATTTTTCCGACGTTATTTAAATCAACGCCGCCCGAAACTTCTAATTTAGTTGACAGTTGACGATTGACAGTTGACAAAAAATTGCGCAACTTTACCGCCGACTTTATCTGCGTCAAATTCATATTATCGAGCATAATAATATCAGGCCGGCACTTAAGGGCCTGCTTAAATTCTTCGAGATTTGATACTTCTATCTCAGTTTTTACGCCGTTTTTTCCGGCGTTTTCTATTACGCTATGGACTATGGACCATTGACTATGGACTGCTCTTAGATGATTATCTTTGACTAAAACCTGATCATATAGCCCCATCCGGTGATTATGTCCGCCGCCAACGCTGACAGCGTATTTCTCCAGCGCCCTTAAGCCCGGGGTGGTCTTGCGTGTATCCATAATTTTAGTCTTACCGGATTTGACTTTTTTAACAAATTTCGAGGTTAAAGTCGCGATGCCTGAAAGATGGCTCAAAAAATTCAACGCTGTCCTCTCGGCGCTTAAGATAGGATGAATGTCCCCTTCAAGAAAAGCGATCTTCGTATTCGCTTTGAAAGCCTGCCCGTCCGATAAAAGAAACATACATTTCACCGCAGGATCCAAAAACGCGAAAGCCGCCATAGTCGCCGCCATTCCGGCCAAAATTCCCGGATCCTTAGCTGTAATTACGGCTTGAACCTTAAGAGGAACGCGAAAAACCGCGCGGGTTGTTATATCCGAGCCGCCTATATCCTCTTTCAAAGCGCGGCCGACGGCTTCAAAGATATCTTTTTTGGCCAACTCTTTAATTTTTCTCATCTTCCCTAAAATTTTTCATCAGTTGATCTATTTTATGTAGAGCATTCACTGCTTCTTTGAGTTTAGCTTGTTCTTTTTCAACTATATCTTTTGGGGCCCTGCTCATAAAATTTTTATTATCTAATTTTGACCTGATAGAATTTATCCGAACACCTAAACCGGCTTTCTGAGTAGCTAATTTATTCATTTCTAAATCAATATCCACCAGTCCTTCCAAGAGCACGTATATCTGATAATCTCCGAATACGGCTATAGATGAATTTTTAGGCCGTGGGATATCTTTGCCTATCTCGAGAGATTCCAGTTTAGATAAAAACTTTATATAATCTTTACATATATTAAGCGCGGCAATACTCCGGTCCTGCGCGGCTGAGATAACAGCTCTGCATAACCTTTGAGGAGGAATATTTACCTCTGCGCGGATATTTCTTATTGCGCTTGTTATCCCGATGGCGAGGCTGAATTTTTCTTCCGCGGCCGCGTCGAACAAGAACTCTTTCGGCTTCGGCCATTCCGCAACCATTAAAGACTCGCCTTTATGCGGCAGGCTTTGCCAAATCTCCTCGGTTACAAACGGCATAAACGGATGCAAAAGCCGCAATGAATGATCAAGACAATGTATCAAGATGGACTGGACGAGTTTTCTGCGATCGGTTCCCTTGAACTCGTCCTTTGTCATCTCGGGCTTAACCAACTCCACATACCAGTCGCAAAATTCATGCCAGAAAAATTCATAAATCGTATTTGCGGCTTCGTTAAACCTGTAATTCTCAAGCGATGTCGTTACTGAATCTATAGCGCGATTTAGGCGCGAGCGTATCCATTCGTCAACAAGGGTAAGCTCATCGCGTTGCCCATCTTCTCTTCTCTCAGTTAAATAAGGCGGAGTAAGGAATGGGGACAACGTATTTTCATCAAGATTCAGTAAGATAAACCTTGAGGCATTCCATATTTTATTGGCGAAATTACGTCCTAACTCAAATTTTTCTTTTGACAGAAAAACATCCTGTCCGCTCGCCGTTATCGAGATAAGGCTGAATCTTAAGGCGTCCGTGCCGTATTCATCGATTATCTCTACAGGGTCTATGATATTTCCAAGCGATTTTGACATCTTTGCGCCTGTCTCATCGCGAACGGTGCCATGTATATAAACATCCTTAAAAGGCGCTTCACCCATAAACTCATAACCGGCCATTATCATACGCGCAACCCAGAAGAATATTATCTCCTGCGCGGTCACAAGCGTTGAAGTAGGGTAGAAATAATCTAAATCAGCGTTCAGCGTTTGGCATTCAGCGTTCAGTTTTTCCTGTCCGCTATCCGCTGTCCGCTGACAGTCTGGCGTTTGTTTTTTATCCGGCCAGCCGAATGTGGAAAACGGCCAAAGCCAAGAGGAGAACCATGTATCCAGAACATCGGGGTCCTGCTCAATTTCAGTCGAACCGCAATCGGAACATTTCTCAGGTTTGACCCGAGAAACAATCACTCCTCTTTCAGCGTTCAGCATATAGCGTTCAGCGTTCAGCGTTCGGCGATCAGCGTTCAGTTTTTCCTGTACGCTACCCGCTATCCGCTGTTCACTGTTCACTGAACCCTGCCCGCTGCCCGCTGTCCGCTGTCCGCTGTCCGCTGTCCGCTGATTACCGTCCGCTGTCCGCTGTCCGCTAAGACAGTTTTTACAGTAATAAACAGGCAAACGATGCCCCCACCATATCTGCCTTGATATGCACCAGTCGCGGATATTCTCCATCCAATCGAGACAGACCTTTGTCCACCTCTCGGGATAAAATTTTATCTTCCCGGACTTTACCGCCTCTATGCCGGCTGCCGCCATAGGCTTCATCCTTACAAACCACTGTAAAGACATATACGGCTCTACGACCGTATGGCACCTGTAACAATGTCCGACAGAATGCGCGTGAGGCTCGATTTTTTCGAGAAGCCTTAAATCCTTGAGATCCTCGAGTATTGCTTCCCTCGCTTCAAACCTATCCATCCCGGAATAATCTCCAGCATTCTTATTCATAGTTCCATCGGGGTTCATCACAAGTATCGGCTCAAGTTTATGGCGCAGACCCATATCAAAATCATTCGGGTCGTGCGCGGGAGTAACCTTTACCGCGCCAGTTCCGAATTCGGGATCAACGGCCTCGTCCGCGATAACTTTTATCTCCCTGTTAATAAGCGGAAGAATCAAGGTCGCACCAAGCAGATTCTCGTGTCTTTTATCATTTGGATTTACCGCGACCGCCACATCGCCAAGCATCGTCTCGGGGCGGGTAGTGGCAACCACAATATAGTCCGCTGTCCGCTGTCCGCTGTCCGCTGTTTTTTCTTTGTCTGTGGTCTGTGGACTATGGACTATGGACCTCTTGAGTGGGTATTTTATATAATATAAAAACCCATTTATGTTACGATGCTGCGCCTCTTCGTCGCTTAGCGCGGTCTGGCATCGGGGACACCAGTTAATGATATAATTCCCGCGATAGATGAGTCCTTTTTCATATAGACGTATGAAGACCTCGATTACGGCGTTGGAAAGCCCCTCGTCCATGGTAAAACGCGTTCGCTGCCAATCACAGGAACAGCCTAATCTCTTAAGCTGCGAGATTATCGTGGAGCCGTATTCTTCTCTCCACTTCCAGACGCGTTCCAAAAATTTTTCTCTGCCTAAATCCTGGCGGCGCAAGCCCTCCTTAGCCAGCATTCTTTCAACGACATTCTGGGTGGCAATGCCCGCATGATCTGTTCCGGGCAGCCATTCGGCGCAACATCCCTGCATTCTCTTCCATCTAATCAGTATGTCCTGAACGGTATTATTGAGGGCGTGACCCATATGAAGAATCCCCGTTATATTGGGGGGCGGGATCGTTATGACATACGGTTTTTTTAGCGAATCGGTTGAAGCGTGAAAAAAATTCATCTTCTCCCAAAACGTATACCACTTGCTTTCCGATTCTTTCGGATTATACACAGACGGAATCTGACGCATCTTTTAAAGTTTGCTGTCCTTAAGGAGCTTGTACTCCACCGAGTCAACCAAAGCGTTCCAGGACGCCTCGATTATGTTTTCTGAGACGCCTATTGTCCACCAGGAATCTTTAGCGTCCTGAGACTGAATCAAGACTCTGACCTTTGCCGCCGTGCCGGCTTTCTCGTCAAGCACCCTGACTTTAAAATCAGACAGATGCATCTCCGCAAGCGCGGGATAGAATTCCGATAAAGCCTTGCGCAGAGCATTATCCAGAGCATTAATCGGACCATCGCCTTCGGCGGCGGTATGCTCTTCGACATTGTTTACTTTAACCTTTATTATCGCTTCCGAGACAAGCTTGTTGCCGCGATGCTCTGTTACGACCTTAAACCCCTCAAGTTCAAAAAATCTTTTGAATTTTTTGAACGCGCGTTTTAAGAGCAACTCGAAAGATCCTTCGGCCGCCTCAAAATGGTAGCCCTCATGTTCCAAGCGCTGCAACATCTCCAATATCTTCTTGGTTTTTGGGGCTTCCTTCTTCAAATCCAACTCAAGCGCCTTGGCCTTTAAATAAATCGACGTTCTACCTGAAAGCTCAGAGATTAAAAATCTTCTCTTGTTTCCAACCGTTTGCGGCTCAATATGCTCATAAGTGCGCGGATTCTTCATTATAGCGTTAATATGCACTCCGGCCTTATGCGTAAAAGCCGTATTTCCCACAAACGGCTGGTTTTCCCGTTGTTTCACGTTGCTGATCTCCGCGATATATCTTGAGACTTCGGTAAGCTCTTTTAACTTTGAGTCTGAAACGCAATCTATCCCCAATTTTAATTTTAAGTTGCCGATAACGGAAACCAGATCGGTATTCCCGCAACGCTCCCCGTAACCATTGAATGTTCCTTGCACTTGCCGGCAACCGGCTTGGACGGCAGCGATAGAATTCGCCACCGCCATATCAGAATCGTTATGGCAATGAACTCCGAGCGGACAGGTTATTTTAGCTGCCGTGTTCTTTACGATCTCGATAAACTCGGAGGTAATTGTGCCCCCGTTGGTATCGCATAAAATAACACACTCCGCGCCCGACTCATAAGCGGCAAAAATCGTCTTTAGCGCGTAATCCGGATTATACTTATATCCGTCGAAGAAATGCTCGGCGTCATAAAATACGCGTTTTTTCTTAGACATTAAATAAGAGACCGTTTCGCTGACCATCTTTAAATTCTCGTCTAACGAAACGCGCAAAACATCCTTAACATGTAAATCCCAGCTCTTTCCAAAAACAGTCACAATCGGCGCCGCCGACTCAAGAAGCGCGCGGACATTAGCGTCATTAGAGACTTTCGCGTTAGTTTTGCGTGTTGAGCCAAAAGCGACAATCTCGGCATTGCTTAATTTCAGTTTTCCAGCGGCCTTAAAAAAGGCCATCTCTTTTGGGTTTGAACCGGGCCAGCCGCCCTCTATATAATGAATGCCAATATGATCAAGCTTTTCGGCGATACGCAGTTTATCCGTAACAGAATAAGATATTCCTTCTGTTTGCGCTCCATCCCGCAACGTCGTATCATAAAGTTTTACCCCGTTAGAAATACAAACATCATTTGCGTTGCCCTTAATAACCGTATTCAAATTTACACTCCTTATTATTAACTTACCCCGTTAGATAATAAGATTTCTAACGGGGTTTACATCTTTCATTTTAGATCCTTATTTGACTTTCTTAAGTTCGAATTCACTATGAAGCGCCCTCATCGCCTCTTCAGCATGGCGTTTTTCTATAACGCATGATATTTTGATCTCGGATGTCGAGATCATCTCTATATTAATCTTCTTCGAAGCCAGAGCCTTAAACATCCGCGCCGCGATGCCTGAATGGCTGCGCATTCCTATTCCCACTATCGAAACTTTGGCTATGTTCTCGTCTTTGATAACATCGCCGGCACCCACCTCTTTGCCGACTTTTTTGGCTATCTTTATCGTCTTGGGGAGGTCTTCCTTGAGGACAGTAAAAGAGATATCGGTAGTGCCTGTGCGTCCGACATTTTGAACTATCATATCTATGACTATGTTATTTACGGCAAGTTCCTTGAATATAATCGCCGCGATGCCGGGCTTATCAGGCACATCGCATATCGTAACTTTAGCCTCATCCTTTTGCAGCGCTACGCCGCTTACATCTATCTTCTCCATCGCCTTTACCTCCTTGGAAATTATCGTGCCCTCCACTCTTGAAAAACTCGAACGCACATGTATGGCAACATCATAACGCTTTCCGTATTCGACCGACCTCGGCTGCATTACCTTGGCGCCGAGAGAAGCCAACTCGAGCATTTCGTCGTAACTTATGCGCGAAAGCTTCTTGGCGTCGGAAACTATCCGGGGATCCGCGGTATAAACACCATCCACATCCGTGTATATCTCGCATATTTTGGCTCCAAGCGTCTTAGCCAACGCCACCGCGGTAAGATCGCTTCCGCCGCGACCCAGCGTAGTGATATCTTTTCCCATGCTCATTCCCTGAAACCCCGCCACAACCACCACTTTACCTTCGTTTAATTCGCTTCTTATTCTCTCCGCCGAAATATTCAATATACGGGCTTTCGTGTGCGAGCTATCCGTAACTATTCCCACCTGCGCGCCCGTCAAAGATATAGAGCTAACTCCTGATTTTTGAATAGCCATAGCCAAAAGAGCGCAAGAGATCTGCTCTCCCGTTGAGATAAGCATATCCATCTCGCGTTCGGAAGGATCGCTGGTAATTTGGCCCGCTAACTCGATCAATTCGTCCGTTGTATCCCCTAACGCCGAGACGACAACCACAATTTTGTGGCCCCGTTTTTTGTATTCAACCACTCTCTTGGCGACATTTAATATTCTCTCGGGATTAGCCACCGAACTTCCGCCGAATTTCTGAACAATTAGACCCTTCCCTGAAGAGGAGCAGGAGAATTTATTTTTTAGACTTAAAGTTACCACTTTTTCAGACACCTCCTTGTATTGCATTGTGACATAAATTCATGTTACTACTGCATTGTAAAATTAGTTTTCACTAATTGTCATTCCCGCAATCTTTTAGCGGGAATCCAGAAATGGGCGTGTCTGGATGCCCGATTAAAACATTCGGGCATGACAAACTGCCAAGAACTAACTTTACAATGCACTA
>JAZDOX010000071.1:0-18162 GCA_043798215.1 Candidatus Omnitrophota bacterium
TGTGGGTGAGATGCCGCCTCTTGGGAATGAATTTAAAGGCGGCGTTAGCAAGAATTTAAGGAATAATAATCAAAGTGATGCGGGGCGGGGTAAAGATTTTTTAAGCTCTTTTTAGAAAAATCATTTTTCAGCGCCCCCTAATTATATGGTATACTATTATAGCTACTTTAAAAAGTTTTTATTTGAAGTAAAAAATTAACTAATATTAGGAGGGCGAAGGGATGAAGAAAAATATTGTTTTTAGCATAATCTTCGTTATGGCATTCATCTTGGCGGTGACAGCGGTTGGGTTTGCCTCTACTTATCAAGGAGGTCTTTTGGCCGAGTATTACGGCGATAAAGACCTTAATTCTTTAAAGCTTATCAGAGTTGATCCAAGAATTAATTTTGAGTGGAAGGGCTATTCTCCCGATGCCTCGATAGGAGTAGATAATTTCTCTGTCAGGTGGCAGGGGCAGATAAAGATAGATGTTACGCAGGATTATACTTTTTACGCTATGACCGATGATGGCTGCCGTCTTTGGATAGATGACAAACTTATAATGGATAGATGGTATGACCAAGGGGTTGAAAATCAGGTGGTAATCAATCTTACGGCAGGTTTTCATAATATAAAATGTGAATATTATGAAAATGGCGGTTGGGCATCCACAAAACTATTCTGGAGCGCGCCGTCAATAATCAAGACTGTGATTCCAGCGGATCATTTATATTATTTTAGCGAACGTCCGGAAGGCCCTTATTGTCAAGGCGGGCTCAAAGGAATTTACAGCAAGTTTATCGATCTTTGCGGCTTTCCTTTATATGTATTTACCCGCATAGATCCGCAGATTAACTTTGATTGGGGCGATAGTTCTGCCGATTCATTTTTAGGAGAAGATAACTATTTGGTTAAATGGAAAGGCAAGATAAAAATAGACCAGGCTGATAATTATAATTTTTATACTACAACAGACGATGGGGCAAGATTGTGGATTGACACGAGGCTCATTATTGACGCATGGCAGGATCAGAGCGCTACCGAAATTCAGGGCAGCGTCTATCTTACCCCTGGTTTATACGATATAGAATTAAATTATTATGACAGGGTCGGATTTGCGGTTTGTAAACTTTATTGGAGTTCAGGCTCAATCCCTAAATCTGTTATTCCGCCGGCAAATCTTTATTACCAGACAGAAGATTTTTCTAACGGAGGTTTGTTCGGAGGTTTATTAGCCGAATATTATGACAATAGCGATGTCAGCGTGTTAAAGTTAAGACGAGTTGATTCTGGAATAGATTTTGACTGGGCAAGTACCGCGCCGGATAACTACATTGAGAGCGATACTTATTCTATAAGATGGGTAGGCCAAGTAAAGGCGGATTACAATGAAGTATATACTTTTTACGCGACAGCCGACGACGGTTTAAGGTTTTCAGTGGACGGAATAGCTGTTATTGACACTTTATCCGTTTATTGTCCCTACGAACAATCGGGCGCTATATCACTTACTCAGGGCTGGCATTGTATGAAGATTGAATATCGTGAAAATACCGGTTGGGCGGCTGTAAAATTAGCCTATTCTTCTCCGTCAACGCCAAAAATGATAATTCCCCGTAATAAACTAAACCCTTGCACGCTTTCAGGGAATGACGTTTTCTTGACCTTATATTCAAGATTGGGCAGCGAAAAAGAAATAACGGAACCTGTAATGGGTCATTCAGGAGCGCTTGTTCGGGGACAAAGCGCCGGTGCAGCATTCGTGCCATGCAGAAACGGCAACGGTGTTTTACTTAACGGAACCGTTTTTGCCGATCTCAGATTAGTTAAATTTTCATCGGCCGACTTGAATCCGAAAGAGGGTATGATAGAATTTTGGCTTAAGCCTAATTGGAATTCGAATGACGGCAGGATTCATAAATTGCTTGTGACCGATTGGAGTTGGGACGGCTGCATAGAGATATTAAAGTACTCCGACAACACCCTTCATTGGAAGATAGTAAAGGATGGAACACAGTATGCCATAGTCTCGGATGCAAGCAGTAAATGGAATGCCGGGAACTGGTGCCATTTGGCTTTTTCCTACGGGCCGCAAGGGATGAAATTTTATCTGAATTACAAGGAAATGCCGATTCAGGGGACATTTTACGGCGAGGAACCATACAAAGGTTCTTTACCCGAGATATTTAGTTCGGATTTGTATTTGGGTGGCTCTGTTTCGGGAGGAGAATCATCGAATGCGGTATTCGATGAGATTAAAATTTATGGAAAACAGTTAATACCAACCAAAACTGTTTTTCCTCCGATAGTCCTTTTTTAGATTATAATTTAGTCAAGCTATAATGCTCCCCTGAATTCAGGGGAGCATTATAAATAATAGCCCCGTTTATTTTTCTTGACAAGATTATTTTTTTAATTGTATACTACTCCCTGAGCAGGGAGTAGGGATGAAAAAAAATCATAACTTATATTTAGTAAAAGATTTAGCTCGTTTATCCGGCTTGTCTATTGATACGGTTAAGTATTATTTAAAGATTGGTTTGATTTCTGAAACCGGAAGAAGCCCAGAGACGAATTTTCGTTTTTTTGACGACTCTACCGTTGGCAGGCTCACTGAAATAATCAGTTTGAGAAGGCGGAAGAATTCAATAAAAAAGATCAAGGAATTATTGAACGTAAAAGGATCCGCGAATTGAGTTATTATAGGGCTCTTAACCTGCAAAAAGAACCTTTTTCCACCAGCCCCGACCCTTTTTTTTTCTACCGTTCGCAATCCCACGATTCCGCGCTAAAAAGGTTGGAAATTTCCATAAGGCTAAGGCGAGGCTTAAGCCTTATTCTTGGGGACGTGGGAACCGGAAAGACTACTTTATGCCGCACCCTTATCCAGGCTTTTGATGGTGAAGATAATTTTATTTTTCACATAATCCTTGATCCAAACTACAAAACTGAGTTCCAATTTTTATCCAGTTTAAGCAAGATGTTCGGCGTTCGGCCGGGGTTTAGGTCTACCTTGGATTACAAGGATGTTATCGAGAAATACCTTTTTCAAAAGGGCGTTGAGGAGAACAAGACTATAGTTGTTTTGATAGACGAAGGCCAAAAGTTAAATTCCAACAAACTTGAGCTTCTAAGGACGCTCTTGAACTATGAGACAAATGAGTATAAATTGCTTCAATTGGTTATATTGGCTCAGACGGAGCTTTTGCCCCGTCTAAGGAAGATAAAAAATTTTATGGACCGGATAGCTTTAAAGTATATAATAAATCCGCTGGATGGGGCGGAGACAAAGCAGATGATAGAGTTTAGGCTAAGACAAGCCGGCGGCGACGGATTATCATCTTTATTCACCGACGAAGCGGTAAAATTAGTCTATGAACATACTCAGGGTTATCCGAGAAAAATAGCGCTTTTATGCCACGATTGCCTCGAGAGCTTGATAATAAAAGAAAAGCCGATTGTGGATGGCGATATTGTCAACCAAATAATTCAAGAAGAGGTCCGATGACGCAAGAAGGTTTTTCGCCGGAAGAAAAGCTACTTAAATTAATCCGCGGGGATAAAAAGCAAAGAGATAGACAGCTGCCTGATAAAATTGAGTCCGTGAGAGAAGAGACTGAAATATCCGCGTCCGCGCGCGCTCAAAAGCGCAGTCTATCGATTCCCGTTAAGCCCGCCGCGCCCAAAACATCTTTAAGGATTTTAAATTTAGCGTTAGTAATGGTCCTTGTTTTGATTGTTTTGTACCTTATTTTTGATATCGCGCAATTTGGATTCGGAAAGCGCAGATTTTTAAAGAAAGACGTTAGGATTTTTGTTCCCGTATCTGCGCAATACGCGGATAAGGCAAAATTAATTCAAGAGGAATCAGCGCCCGGCTTTGAGGATTACAGCCGGGTTATAACCGAGCGCGAATTATTCAAACCGCAAAGGTCGGAGCCCCAAGCGGAAAAAATATATAGTAATCAGCCGTTAACTTACGATGGTTTTAAGAATCTTTCCTTGATAGGAATAATAGGCGGCGAGAATCCGCAAGCTATTGTCGAGGACAAAGAGAATGGTAAATCTTATTTCTTATTTAAAGGCCAAACAATTAATCAGATGAAGGTTGAGGATATTCTTGAAGACAGGGTAATCTTTGATTTTAATGGGCAGAGGTTTGAGCTTACCCTTTAAAAAGGAGATCAAATAAAGCCATAATTTACGGAGCGTAAGCGACGTAAATTATGGGCCGAAGGCCGTGGCTGAATTTGATCCCGCACCCAGCAATGGAAATAAAGATAAAGAATCTCGGCGCGGCAATCAGCGCGCTTAAAATAAGAACCAAGGAATCATTACGATGAATTACTGGGTGCGGGATTTAATTCGCAGACGCCCTTAACAAAGAGCGTCAAGGGCCATAAGTTACGTCGCTCGTATTCGCTCGCTCCGTAACTTATCTGCTCATTAAAGGAGAAAGATAATGAATAACGAAAATTTGGCCCGCGGGTTTTTGGCTGTTATGATAGCTTTTATTTTTTTCTTTGGCTTTTTCCCTGAATTAAAAGGACAGCCCCCGGAATTGCATCAGAAGATAACCTTGGATTTCAAAGGTGTTGATATTATTGATGTGTTGAAGATAATATCCCAGCGGACAGGAATGAACGTAGTCGCTTCAAAAAATGTAATAGGGAAGGTTACAATTTTTTTGAAGGACGTTGATGCTTGGGACGCCTTTGAGATAATACTTCTTTCCAATGATTTGGCCTATGATCTCAAAGGGGATATCGTTACGGTTATGACGGGACGTGAATACGAATCTCTTTATGGAGAGCGCTTTAAAGATAAGAAAGAGTTGGCGATAATAAAGCTTAATTACGCAAAAGTCTCCGATGTCGCCAGGGCATTGACTCAAGTAAAGACGAATCTTGGCCGCGTGGTGGTGGATGAGGGGTCGAATACGTTGATATTGATGGAATCCCATGAAAGGCTGGAGCAGATGAGAGACGCGCTTAAAGCGATGGATGCTTCCACCGAGACCCGCGTCTTTAGTTTGGATTATGCCAAGAGCGATAAATTAATCGTTCAGATTCAGGATATGATTACAAAAGGTTTGGGTTCGGTTAAATTCGACGAAAGGACCAACAAAGTCGTAGTGACCGATGTGCCCGAAAAGATAGCCGAGATAGAAAAAGTCATAACCGCTTTTGACGAAAAGACGAGGCAGGTCTTAATAGACGCGAAGATAGTTCAGGTGGAACTCGATGATAAATTTCAGGCGGGGATAGACTGGAAGGCGGTCTTTAGGCGTTTGACCGTAGAGCAGGCTCTCTCGGCAGGCCTGACGAGCGGAGGAAAATTAACGATTGCCACGGTCTTGGGAAAGCCGGAGAATACCCTCAATGTAGTGATTGATTTTTTGAGGAATGTCGGAAAGACTGACATAATCTCAAGTCCGCGGATTACGGCTTTGGATGGACAGGAAGCGAAGATTTTGGTTGGGACCAAAGAAGCGTATATAACCGCGACTACAACCACACCCGCCGCCGGCGCCGTTACTACAGCGGAGTCGGTTAATTTTGTTGATGTCGGGATACAATTATATGTTACGCCTGTAATAAATAAAGAAGGCTATGTTACTATGAAGATAAGGCCGGTGGTAAGTTCCGTAAGCAGTCGAATAAAGACAACGGCTTCGCCAGACGGTGTTCCGATAGTCAAGACCTCAGAGGCTGAGACAAGCATAGTGGCGAAAGACGGAGTTACGATAGTGATGGGGGGGTTGATGGAAGAGAACAAGATAAAATCCGTAGAAAAAATTCCTTTCCTGGGAGACATCCCGGTTTTAGGGTTTCCTTTTCGGAGGACATTGGATGAATTAAAGAAGACCGAGCTGGTTATCTTTCTTACGCCGACAATTATAAGCGGAGATTCGATTGAGGCTGTTCCAGATATGAAGACAAGCCCTGTTTATTCGCAGTATTATAACGCTCTCAGGGATAAGGAATTGGCTACGGATCTGTATTATCAGGATGTTAGAGGAAAGATATTAAATATGGCGGCGACACTCATTTCGGGGGAAATTTTAAGCGGAGAAGCCGTAGTCTCTTTTTCAATTTCCCGCGACGGCTCGATTTACGGTGAACCGAAACTATTAAGCGTCGTTCGGCCCGAGTTGGCCGAAGCAGCTTTGCGCTGTGTTAAAGACTCGGCTCCATTTTCATCTTTCCCTGCGGATTTAAAGAAGGATAAAGAGAATTTCAAGATTTCAATATCTTTCGAGTAGCGCATTGTAAAATTAGTTTCCACTAATTGTCATTCCCGCAATCTTTTAGCGGGAATCCAGAAATGGGCGTGTCTGGATGCCCGATTAAAACATTCGGGCATGACAAATTGCCAAGAACTAACTTTACAGAGCAGTGGTGCTCTATAACATTAATTCATGGTAGTCCCTGAAGACAGCAAGCGCTTATTCTTCGAGCGAATCCGCCTGAGGCGGATGAGTCGAGAAGTTCTGCTTTAGTCCCTGTCTGCGTGCCACGCACAGGCAGGCATATCCATAGTTCTCGATTCGGCCAATGGTCTCGCTCAAACAGTATAAAATTTATGGGACGATGCGGTAATTGCGGGTTGATTCCATTCCCGTTAGCTAAATTGCATTGACAAGTTGCAATAGTTCCGTATATACTTAATATCAAAATATATCGATGAACTATTACAGCGTGTAAAAACTGGCCTTTTATCTGCCTGTTAGTCCTGATATTCGCTTAAGAGGACGCAGGGCTTAGTCCCCCAAGCTTAAGGAGAAGGGATGCCAAAAAGAGATAAAAAATCTCTTGGTGAGGCTATGGTCGAGATTGGTCTTGTCGCGCCGGGAAAATTTAAACAGGCTAAAGACGAGGCTGAAAGGACCAAAGAATCTCTTTCTCATGTTTTAGTGAGACTGGGCATGGTTGATGAAGAAACTATGCTCTCTTTTGTGGAAGAACAGCTTGGCATTCCGCGCATAGATTTTTCGAATTATATAATAGATTCAAAAGTTGTTGAACTCCTGCCTGAGAATTTTTCGCGTGATAATTGCCTAATCCCAGTATTTAAAATCGGAAATATTTTAACCATAGCTATGGCTGATCCTATGAATATATTCGCCATAGACGAGGCGCGCTTAAAGACCGGTTGCGATATCGAGACTGTTGTGGCCTCGGAGAAGGGCGTCCTTAAAACCTTGGATCAGTATTATGGAACCAAGGGGACGATGGAAGAGATAATAAAATCCGCAGACAAGGATAAATTAACGCTGAAGGAGGGCGTTGAGCCTGAGTTAAAGATGCTTGAGAGCCTTGTCGAGGAAGCCCCTATCGTCAGGCTTGTAAGTCTTATCATTCTGGAAGCCATAAAAGCCAGAGCTTCGGATATACATATTGAACCCGATGAACACCTGCTTAGGATAAGATACAGGATAGACGGCGTGCTCCATGAAGTGGATTCCCCGCCCAAGAATTTTCAATCAGCTGTTATTTCCCGTCTAAAAATTTTGTCTGGAATGGATATCGCGGAAAGAAGGGTACCGCAGGACGGCAGGTTTCAACTTAAGGTTGAGAATAGACAGATAGATTGCAGAGTCTCGGTTATTCCGACTGTTTACGGAGAGAATGTTGTAATGAGGCTGCTCGATTTAAACAGCGTATTACTGGGGCTTGAAGAATTGGGTTTTTCTTCCGACGCGCTTAAGGCTTATGAGAAGCTTATCCGAAAGCCTTATGGTGTAATTTTGGTTACCGGACCGACCGGCTCCGGAAAGACCACGACATTATATTCCTCGTTAAGCATCTTGAATTTTCCTGAAAAGAACATTGTTACCATAGAAGATCCTGTAGAGTACCGGATGAATATGATAAGACAGATGCAGGTGAATGTTAAGGCGGGATTGGTCTTTTCCAGGGGACTTCGTTCGATACTGCGGCAGGATCCGGATATAATAATGGTGGGCGAGATTCGGGATCTGGATACCGCCGAGATCGCGATACAGGCCGCTTTAACCGGCCATCTGGTTTTTAGCACTTTACATACAAACGACGCGCCCGGCGCCATAACGCGATTGATCGATATGGGGATTGAGCCGTTTTTGATATCGTCGTCGATCACGGGTATTTTGGCTCAAAGGCTTGTTCGTGTTATATGCGGCAATTGCAAAGAAAATTACGCTCCTTCCGAGGATGTGCTTAAGGATTTAGGATTGGCCGAAACCAAAGGTGTTGTTTTTTATAAGGGGAAAGGCTGCGATGAGTGCAAATATACCGGTTATAAAGGAAGAGTAGGCATCTTTGAATTGATGGTTCCCAACGATGAGCTTAGGGCTTTGATTGTGGCAAAGGCCTCAAGCGGAGAAATAAGAAAAGTGGCTTTAAAGAATGGAATGAAGACAATGCAGGAGGACGGCTTAGAAAGGGTCAAACTCGGGATAACGACTTTAGAGGAAGTTCTGCGCGTAACACAGCAAGAGGAAGAATAAGAGATGCCCACGTATCGTTACAAAGTGAGAGATAGAGCGGGAAAATTGACCTCAGGCGTTATTGACGCTTTATCGGAAAACGAACTTGTGGATAAGTTGCGAAAGATGGGTTACATTGTTACCAGCGTGACTGTGGCAGGATGGAGGATATCGTTTGAAGATATTGCTGCGGGGGTTAGGCGCGTAGCTCCGGAAGAGATGATTTTTTTAAATATACAGCTTTCAAATATGCTTGAGGCGGGTTTGCCTTTGCTTAAGTGCCTTAAAATAATATCTGAGCAGACTGAAAACAAGAAGCTTAGGAAGATAATGGAAGATGTCAGTCTTAAGGTTGAAACCGGCGCCTCTTTTTCCGAAGCCCTATCGAGCGAGTCGAGATATTTTTCCAGGCTTGCCGTTAGTATGATTAGGTCTGGCGAGGCCAGCGGCAATTTGCCTCTTTCATTAAAGAGATTAGCGGATTTTGGAGAGAAGGAACTGGAGTTAAGGCAAAGAGTAAGTTCAGCTCTTTTATATCCGGCCGTTTTAACCGTAGCCGCTACCTGTGTTACTCTCTTTATCGTTACGTTTATAATACCTAAGTTCGCGGAGATATTTTATAAAGCGGGAATCTCTTTGCCGTTGATTACCCGCGTTCTTAACTCGGTTGGTTTATCCATAAGAGATTATTGGCATCTTTTTATTTTAGGCGTTATAATATCTTTATTTGGGATGGATATTTATAAAAATACGCGCCGCGGAAGACTTAAACTTGATGAAATTAAGCTTAATTTTCCGGTAATAGGTTCGCTGATTCGTAGGACGGCGATATCGAGATTTGCCCGCGCGTTGGCCACTCTTTCTGCCAGCGGAGTATCAATACTCGAATCTTTAGAGATACTGGAAGTTGCTATAGGAAATCAGGTTTTATCCCGTGTTGTCGCTAATGTTCGGGAAGCGGTTCGCGGCGGCAGCAAGATATTTGAGCCGTTAAAAATGAGCGGAGAATTTCCGCCTGACGCCGTGCAGATGATCGCGGCGGGGGAAGAGACAGGGAATCTCGACGGTATGCTTAATAAGGTCGCGGATCTTTATGACTCGGCCGTGTCTTATTCCATAAAGAGATTGACTTCATTATTGGAGCCTTTTTTTCTTGTTGTAATGGGTTGTGTCGTGGCTGTAATTATGGGATCTATTCTTGTCCCTATGTTTGATTTGATTAAAGCGCTAAAAAGATGAAAGGAGGTCAAATGAAGCCATAATTTACGGAAGCGATAGCGCCCGCCGCTTTGCGGCGAGGTCTCGCTTTTGGCGGAACGTAAATTATAGGCCGAAGGCTGTGGCTGAATTTGACCCCGCACCCAGCAAGATAAAATGTATTACGTATAAAGCGGAATCAGACGCAAGAAAAAGGGAAATAGGGATAAAGAATTCCGGCCCGGAAATCAGCGTACTTAAAACAAGAATCAGGGAGTCGTTAAGGTGAGTTGCTGGGTGCGGGGTTTAATTCGTCCGCCTAAGGCGGACTCATTAAAGGAGGCGCGAAATGAAAAAGGGTTTTACTCTTATCGAGCTTTTGATAGTAATAATGGTTATAGCGGTATTAATAGGAATAGCGTTGCCGAGATTTCGCGGAATGCAGGATGAGGCGAGCACCACAAAAGCTGCGGCGGAATTGAGAACTTTACAGACAGCCGTTGAGTCATATTATATACATTCTAATCCGCACGCATATCCAGCCGCAGGCGCCACATGGGAGGCATCTTTAACTACTGCCAAACCTCAGATTATAAGTGTGGCGTTGACAGATCCTTTTGCTTCAACCACCCAATATCAATTTGCGGTATCGTCCAATAACCAATATTACGTGATATGGTCTATAGGTTCTGATAGAGCTTCAGGCGTAACCGGAGTCAGCGATACTGGGATCGTAAGCGGCACGCCTGGTGATGATATATATGTGTCAAACGGCACAAGCGGAACAGGAGGATTTTAAGAGCAGTTTTTTAAGGAATTAGGACATTGCGGTCAAAGCAATATGGTCTTGAAATTTAAGTCTCGCTCGGCCTTACTTTACCCCGAATGAAGCTATTCGAGGTAGAAAAGCTTCGGGATGCCGACGCTTTGGCATTACTCGTCCCGAAGTTTCGGGACTGCGTCATACTTGTCCGCCTCAGGCGGAAACCGGCTCTGCGCTCGACATTAAATTTCAAGGTAAACAGTTTTCTTGTTATGTCATTACCCAGTTCCCTGATCAAGTCAGAGAAAATACTTGATCTTCCGATTGAGTTGGATTGTACTGTAAGGTTAAATCTCAAAAATAATTTACTGTCGTGAAAGAATTACCAATTTGGACATATATGGAATCAAGAGGTTAATTTGATTATTAGGCTAAAACAATCGTAGGTTAAGACCATTGCAAAACCCTAATCGTGTCATTGCGAGCGACCGAAGGGAGCGTGGCAATCTCAGCATCTTTAGATTGCTTCGTCGTCCCGAAGCTTCGGGACTTCTCGCAATGACGGACAATCGCAGCCCGTCATTTTTAATACTTTTGCAACAGTTCCGCAATAGGAAACTTTGGCCGTCAGGTTTCACGCTCATAGAGATTTTTATGGCGATAGTTCTTTTTTCCGCGGGGACGTTGGCGATTTTGCAGATGCTAACCACAGGTCTTTTTAGCGGCAGCGAGAACGCGAATGCTATTATCGCTATGGCGCTATCGCAGGAGAAGATGGAGGCGGCGCGCAATACGGCTTATGGTTCGATCGTGAACGAGGTTAAGGCTCCAGTGGTTAGTTATACGTTCTTTCAAAGAGAGGTTGTTGTAACTACGCCGCAGTCAAACTTAAAAGAAGTTACGGTAAACGTATATTGGACGGATAAATCCGGCGAGATAAAGACATCTTTGGTTACTTATGCCTCGAATATATAAGGTTAAAAATTCCTTACATTGTCATTGTCCGGCTTGCAGACTGGGACACAACCCTTTTTCTTGACTAAATAGATCAACATATTGTAGTTGCCCAATTTATTGGGCCGATATATTGCGCTCGATAAATCGAGCAACTACATTGTGTCCCGGTCCACAAGTCGGGGAATGACATTTGCTAATTTGGGCGGCAATGAATTGATGATATGAATAAGTTATTTACAATTGTTGTGAAAAATAATGCCCATAAGCAGAGTAATTTTGCGCATCCATCATCGGGGCTTACTTTAATAGAGGCGATCTTGGTTATAGCGCTTCTTTCTTTGTTGCTTACCGCGATAACCTCGGTTGTTGTGGTTGGTTTTAAGGTGTGGGACTCGCAGTCCTTAAGCGCGGGCATAAAAAAAGACGCCGCTTACAGCTTAAGAGTTATCTCAGAGGAATTACGGCAGGCTAACTCTATCACGGCTGCTGCTCAAAATAGCGTTACATTTACGGCGGATTTGGACGGAAACGGCGCGGATGAGACTATAGTCTATTCCTGGTCAGGGACGGCGGGGGATGATCTCAATAGGATAGAGGCAGCGATAACGAAGATATTGGCCAGAGACGCGGAAAACGCCCAGTTTATTTATTATGACGCTAACAATAACCCGTTGGCTTTTCCGGTCGCGGTTTCTGCCGTAAAATTAGCAGAACTTACCTTAGAGCTTAAGACCGAAGACGAAACGATTAAATATGTTCTAAAGGTCAGTCCGCGCGGAATATGAACAATCGGGGATTTATTATGATCTTAGTTTTTGTTTTTATGCTGGTTTTGGCCGCGATAGTTACTGCGGCGGCCTATTTTGTTTCTATTGAGACCAGAAGCGCAGGTTTTCAATTAGATGACACGAAGGCTTTGTATCTGGCGCAAGCTGGCCTCGAAAGGGCGCTAAGAGAGATAAGAGACGATGTCTTGACGAGTACTCAGACGGGAACCGCTGATTTAAGAGGTTCAAATACCGCCGGTTCGGTAAGTGTTGGTTCAGTAGCCCGGATATCCTATATAGATAATTCCAGCGCCACAATAAATGATAATAATGATAGAGCTTATTTACGGACGTTCGATTCAAATTATGCGCAGACGCGGATCGTTTCCGTATTACTTTTTGCGAGGGCAAGCAGGGCAACCGGCGGCACAGGAGCGACCCTGCAGGTTTCTTATACCACTAATGGCGTTTTTCCCCAGCCGGGCAGTACGGCATTAACTTGGACGCTTCCGAACACAACCACCCCAAGTAATAATTCCGTGAATATTACGGCGGATCGGACATGGACTTGGCCAGTAATTATGAGTTCAAATTTTGTGTTACTCGCTCAAAGGACGGCCGGCAACAGAAACATAAATCTAGACGCGATTTGGATACGTGTTGCCTATGAGATTGACACTAATACCGAACCGTGGTATACGGGCGGTTACGCTGTTTTCCCGCTGGCGTTGGGAGACGGGACCATCGAGACGATTACAATTGCCGATGAGGCAGGCAAGGCTCACCTCAATTACGCCCCTCAGAGTTTATTGCGTTATTTAATGGAAGAACGGGGAGTGGCAAGCGGGACAGCTAATGCCGTTGCGACTAATATCGTAAATTACCGCGGCGCGGCTCTTACCAATCCTTTCGATTCCGTTGAGGAATTACAGCAGGTTTCCGGAATGACACAGACGATATATGATTTGATTAAGGATTACGTGACCGTGTATTCATTCATAAATACCAATTCTTATAGGCCTCCCGACACGGGAACTGCCTCCCGCGCTCCGATAAATATAAATACAGCTTCCCGCGAAGTATTAGAGGCGGTTTTTGATCCCTTGAATTTGGGGGCAAGCGATCCGGCGAGTTTGGCGACGGATATAATAAATACGAGGTCAACAGCTCCTTTTACCTGTTTTTATTCATCGGATGCGGCGGTTACGACCGATTTTTACGATTTCGTGCGAAGCCGTTCTTATTTAAGCGTGGCAGGCAATCCGGATGAACAGGACAGAGTTTTGGATAATTCGGATGCCTCATCTTTGGTGCCTGTTTCCGGTTCGGCGGCTTATACCGCGTTAACGACGGAATTTTGTTATGCCACGACCGCTTTTAAGATAGAATCGGTCGGCAAAGTAGAAGACTCGAAAGTGCGCGTCAAGACCATATTGGGCGATGATGGAAGCCGCGTTTTTCAGAATTATGTTGGCGACGCTGTCTTGACCGGTTATTGGAAGGAAAATTACGAATGACAGGCTTAAAGAAGAAAGACATTTATATTGGAATAGATATCGGCTCCTCTTTTATTAAAGCCGTTGAGATAGAGGCGTCTTCTGCTGGCGTTCCGCCGGTCTTAAGAAAAGTCAGGATATCTCCGAGATCGGAGGGAATACGGAAAGCCGTAGCTGGTATGTCGTTTAAATCCGCCAATACGGTGGCTGTCGTTGATTGTTCAGGAATTTGCTTGAGATATTTTACGGTTCCGATTATGCCGGACAGAGAATTGGATGAAGCGGTTAAATGGGAAGCCAAGAGCAAGATCTCTTTTCCTTTGGGCGAGGCGGTGATGGATTACGCGGCACAGGAAAAGGTTCAGGAGGCCGGCGTTTTAAAGCTTAGGATACAACTTGTCGCGGCTCCGGCGAGTTTGATAAATAATGCGTTAAAAGAGTTAAGAGAATGCGGGATAGAGCCCGTTTCTATTATTGAGCCCCCGTTGGCGGCAGAACATCTGTTGAGAAGCGCAATCTCGAAGAAATCCGAGACGGCCGCCATCGTGGATATCGGTTCGGATTTTACCGGAATCAGCATAATAAAAAACGGTCTTTTAAAATTTTATAGAAAGATAAATTCCGGCGGCGCGGCTATAACCAAAGCTATGACTGCGCCTTTAACTTTCGAAACAGGCAGGGTTGAGTTGAGCGGACAGCAGGCGGAGCGGATAAAGATGGAATACGGGATTTTAAGGGGTTCCGAAACAAATTTGATCGAAAACAGCATACCCCCCATGCTGCTCGTATCTTTATTGCGTCCGTCCGTGGAGCAGTTATTTAAGGAGATGGAGAGATCTTTTGAGTATTACAGCGAGGCTTCTTTCGGGGATAAAGTCAAGTCCGCGATTTTGTTCGGAGGCGGCGCGCGGCTTAAGGGTTTACGGGAATTTTTAGAGGAAAATCTGGAGTTGCCGGTTTCGATTGGGGATTCGCTAAAAGGCGTTGATGTGATGAAGGATAGCGCCAAAGACGCGGCGGAGTTTTCTCACAGGCTATGCAACGCTTTGGGAGCGGCCTTGAGCAAAGGCAAGGGCATCAATCTTCTTCCTCGCGAGATTAAAGAAAAGACCAAGCGATTTTTTTTAAGAGCGGCGGCTAAGTCGCTGATAGCGGCCATATTGGCCGCCGAGATCCTTATTTTTATCGGTATGAAAATTCAGGTATTGAGTTATGACAGGAAGATAGCCGCCGCGAATCTCGAATTTAAGGCCATGTTTCCGCAGCTTGAGATAGCCTCGAACTACGAGCGTCTTTATAAAAAAATCTCTGCGATGGAAACCTTTATCGAATCTTTGCTTGGCAAGACTCCTTCATGGGAAGAGGTCTTTAAGGAGTTGAGCAACAAGATTCCAACCGAAGTCGTGTTTACCGAGATGCGTATGTCCAACAACGAGCTGTTCATAAAAGGAGAAATTTCCGGAACGGTTGGAGAGAGGGATGACTCGTTATCAAATTTGATAACGCTTTTGGAGGGCGGGTTATTCAGCAGGGTGTCTTTGGTGCGGGCCGCAATGGGTGACGATAAAACTTCTAAGTCGGAATTCGAGATAAAATGCGCATTTTAAATAAAATAAGAATGTTGTCGATATTTAGAAAAAGAACAAACATTTTTTTATCTGTAGGGCTGATTTTGTTTTTTGTCCTGTTTATATTAGCCGCAATGCCCTTGAGAAGGTCTATTATTTTGAAGAAGAAAGAGTATAAGATGCTCGAGGCCGGTATAAATGAAGGCCGGGATAAGCTAATCCTTATCTCAAAGATCGATAAGGCGCAAATCGAGTCGCGATTCGATTTGTTGAATAAAAGGCTGCCTTTAAAGAGCTCCATCTCCGCGATGTTGGAAGAGTTAACCGACAGAGGAAAAGAATTAAATATCGAGTTTATCTCGGTAACTCCCATCGCTGAAAAGACGATAACGTTGGCTTCCCGGGAGGGCAAGGCGACATACAGAGTTTTGCCCATAGAAATAAATATGAGAGCCGGCTATAAAGATCTTGGGGAATATATGGGCGTTCTGGAAAATTTAGAGAGTTCTTTCGCGACGATAAGCGAATTTCAGATAAATAAGGACGAGTCAAGATCTCCTTCGGGATTAAAGGTAAGGATGATACTCTATACTTATATGTCTTCGGCGGAGAATAAAAATGAATAAAATCAAACAGCGGCTTATAATTTTAGCTGTTTTAGTCCTGCTGTTTTTTGCGATATTGGCTTTCAGCGCGTTTAAATCATTTTTCGCAAGAGCGTTGGTCCCGAAAATGCAGCTTGAGCCGCGCAGTGAATCGCGGGATGAGGAAGCTGATTTCTCGAGAGAGCGCGGAAAAAGCTCTTTTGAGGATTGGGGCAGAGACCCCTTTATCGCTGGAAGCAGTGTTCTTAAGTCAAGCAATGGTTTAGTGTTAACCGGGATTATTTACGACAGGAAAGGAAGATATTGCATAATAAACGAAAAGATATTTAAAAAGGGCGATCAGATCTTGGGGTTTGACATTATTGAGATCAAAAAAGATAGTGTAACATTAAGATCAGGCGATAAAATAAAAGTTTTGAAGATCGGCCTTAAGTAAGACCGGTTTTTATACCTTGTTAAAATGTAATTTCGCAAAAAATTTCTTTATCCTGCGTCATCTTTGTGTTACATTAGTATAGTGATATCTGATGATTTCCGGGGAATGAATTTAAGGGAAAGACTTGAAATTTTAGGCAAAGCGGCAGCAAGGATAATGGAACCGGTAGAGGCAAGAGGATATACGCCGCAGGAAGTTAAACTTACTTCTCCCGCAAGCTTTTTAGAGGAGATTTTATCAACAGGGATTAAAATATAAAATTATGAAGAAAGACGAAATTCTTAAAATACTTGTCAGCCTTAAAGATAACGTAAGAAGGCAATATAGAGCAGAGATAAAAGGTATTTTTGGATCTTATGTGAAGGGCAAGGCAAAAAAGGGCAGCGATATTGATATTTTGGTAGATTTTAATGAGAATGCCGACCTTTTCGACCTGGTAGATTTAAGCTTGTTCCTTGAGAGAAAACTAAAGCAAAAAGTTGATATTGTTCCGCGAGAGTCGCTTAGAAAAGAGATAAGAGAAAGCGTCTTACGGGAGGCAGTTTACATATGAGAGATTATAGCCTCTATTTAGAAGATATTCTTGGGGCCATTAAAGCCATAGAGGGATTTGTAAAAGGTATGGAATTTGAGGATTTTGAGGCTGATGATAAGACATCCAGCGCCGTAATTAAGAAGCTCGAAATCATTGGAGAAGCCGCAAAGAAAATGCCTGATTCCATTAAGAAGAAATACCCGGCGATTCCATGGAAAGAAATGGCTGGGATGAGGGATAAGTTAATCCATTTCTACTTTGGCATAAATTATAACTTAGTCTGGAAAACAATCAAAGAAAGATTGCCTGAATTGGTTCCATTGTTAAAAGAAGCCTTAAGAGAATTATGAGGCCGCTATTGCTGAAAAAACGGGTAAGCTAAATGTATAAACAAACAAACAAACAAACAAAGAGATAGCCTTAGTAACAAAATTTTCTGTTTTAGAATCGCGAACCCTTGACATTTATGATGTCAGGGGTTTTTTGTTGCAGAAAGCAACATACTGGCCTATCCGATAAGGCCATGTGCATTAGGGGGGGGCCATTAAGTGAAAAATATGTTTACAAAAACATCAAGTGAGACGAGAAAACCGATGAGTATTGCCTTTGTTCACCATAAAGGCGGCACAGGAAAAACAACATCCTGCTTGAATATCGCCGGATGGTTTACAAAGATGAATAAGAAGGCGTTGGTTATAGACTTAGATCCGCAAGGTAATGCCACATCCGGTCTGGGTATTGATAGAAAAACCATTGATTTCTCAATTTATGATGTCCTCTTTGGGCAAAAGAATATAGAGGAAACGATATTGGAAACAGAATCAGGAATTTATCTTGCGCCTTCCTCTTTAGATCTTTTAGCCGCAGAAACCCATAAGCCAAAGGGCAATGGTTTGGCTTCCTATAGCCAAAGCCACATGGCTGGTCAGGTCAATAGCGCAGCTTTATTGAGACAAAGCTTAGCTGATATGACGGAACATTTCGATTATGTTTTAATAGACGTTCCTCCCGGCTCAACGTTGCTTATGATTAATGGAATTGTTGCTTCGGAAAATATTATCATTCCCATAGATTCAGGAGTGTTTGCATATGAGACGCTGGCGACCCTAAAAAGTTTAGTTATAGAGTTGAATAAAGAGTTGAGGGTTGAAACCAATCTGCTGATGATGCTTTTAAGGGAAACTTCCATATCTGTCTTGGATAAATATCAAACATGGGAAATCAAGAAACTATTAAACGAATTCTTAGTTGAAAATAATATGCCGGGGTTGAAGATTTGGACCATACCATTTTCGCGAAAAATCTGTAGAGCGCAGATGAAGGGAATGCCCATATCTCATTACGCGCCATATTCGGATGCGGCAAGGGTGTATAGAAGGATTGCGAAG
>JAZDOX010000125.1:0-11106 GCA_043798215.1 Candidatus Omnitrophota bacterium
TCATTCCCCGATTTAATCGGGGAATCCAGAGATGTTAGACGGTGTCTGGATTGTCCGGTCAAGCCGGACAATGACATTTTGAAATCGAATCTCAAAATGGCATTACCGTCGAGAAATAGACGCTAATTTGGACACGAGTGGCCAGAGGTTTATATGATTTATGTCTTTGTGATGATGGCGCCGGCGATACAGATGACAACATCCCCGCGGATTTATACTATGCTTGTTTAAATGGAACATTCGATAATGATGCGGATGGAATCTATGGAGAACCTACCGACGGAGAAAACGGAGGAGAGGTTGATTTATTAGCCGAAGTTTATATTGGCAGGGCGCCTGTTGACTCTGTAGTCGAGGTGAATAATTTTGTCAGGAAGACTCTTGCTTATGAGGATTCCACAGACACCCATCTTGGAAATAATTACATGGTGGGAGAATATCTTGGGTTTGGCGGGCCTGTACAATATGCTGCTGCTTCCATGGAGGAGATTCGTTTAGGCACAAGCGAGCATGGTTTTACAACTCAAGGTTTTATAAGTAATCCCGACAGAGCTATGGATGCGAATACGCTTTATGATTCAGATATAAATTCTTGGTCCGCAAATGAACTTACAGATATTATGAATAACGGTGTTCACATCATAAATCATCTCGGTCATTCCAGCGCTACTTATAATATGAAGTTACAGAATAAAGATGTAGATGCTCTTTATAATGGCAAATATTTTATTGTCTATTCACAAGGGTGTTATCCCGCAGCCTTCGATAATCGAGATTTTGATGGCAATTATCTTACAAGCGACTGTATCGCGGAGCACTTTGTGACAAGTTCTGCCGGAGCCGTGGCATTTATCGGAAATTCCAGATACGGATGGGGAGAAGCGTTGACCACAGCCGGATCAGGTCAATACTATAATGGGACTGTTGCGAAATGCCATTTTTTGTCATCCTGAGCGGAGCGAAGGATCTATTCATCGTCGAGATTCTTCGTCCTTCGGACTCAGAATGACGCACAATTGTGCATTTCGCAACAGTCCCATAATCGGCAATTCTGGGATGCCTTATTTAATGAAAATATCGGGGAATTAGGCCGGATGAATCAGGATTCCAAAGAAGATAATATTCCCTACCTGGATTATAGCGCAAACCGATGGACCTATTTTGATTTGAATCTGTTAGGAGATCCTGCGTTATCTATCCGCTTGTCAAATGCCCCAATCTTAATCGCCGATTATAAAATAGTTAATTCCAATGGAGAAGAATTAGCTCCAAGAACCGGGGAAACAATGGAGGTATTGACCACAATAAAAGCCTTCAACAAAGATGTCTCTAATGTAACGGTTACCTTAAGTTCATCCGACCCATATTTGACAATCGAGCAGAGTTCATCAACCTGGTATCTTGGCAATATGTTAAAGGGGGAATCCAGAGATAATTCCGGAGCGCCTTTTAAATTCAAGCTATCTATGGATTGCCCAAGTGGGTATGTAGCCAATGCCGCCCTTACTATTACAGAAAGCAGCGGTTATAATAAATCAATGGATATTTTAATTAAGAGACCTTTTTTTACTATCAGCAAGAACAAATCGCTTCTCATGATAATTTATTTGCGTTTAGCTATATTAAATTGAACGGCAGCCACATCGTTTGGGACCTTCAAGACAACCAAGTTTTTGTCTATGATCGTTCCACGGGCATAACAGTGCAAATGCCCAGAACGAATGGAGAACAGTGGCATCCCGATATAGACGGCAACCATGTTGTTTGGCAAGAGTCTAACAACATTTATATGTACGATCTTTCCACAGGTACATTGCGACAAATCACCACCAGTGGCACAGCGCAATGTCCCGCCATATCTGGAAATTACATTGTCTGGCAAGATTGGCGCGCCGGTGAACGATGGAAAGACGATGATATTTATATGTACAATATTTCCACTGGCAAAGAGCAGCCAATTTGTATTAGCGCAGGGATGCAAAATGCGCCCGTTATATCCGGCAATTACATTGCATGGGATGATCGTCGCAATAACGGCCTTCCTGATGTCTATATGTACAATATTTCCACCGGGATAGAGCGGCAAATTATTACTAATCCGTCGGTACAGTTATTCGCATGTCCGGTAATTACATTATCTGGGAAGATTGGCGCAATGGTGCCTGTGATGTCTATATGTATAATCTTTCTACCGGCACAGAGTACCCGGTTCTTTTTAATCCAATGGGGATGGAGTGTGGCTATAACTACTACATAGAGGGCAACCGTATTGTTTATGACAAATTTAATAACGGTCGCGAGATTTGTTTAGGTATGTTTGATGTTACTCCTCCCGTAGGCACAGTCAATATAAATAACGGTAATGCATATACATCTTCGCCCTTCGTTACCCTAACCTTGTCAGCCACCGACCAAGAAAGCGGTATGGGAGACAGGGCGTATATGAAAATATCCAACACAAATCCTGCAAATTGGGATACCATTACTACGTTACCTTACTCTAACACTTATTCTTGGACCCTGACTTCAGGCAACGGCACAAAGACAGTCTATACCAGATTTATGGATGCTGCCGGCAACTGGTCAACTGCTGTGAGTGATAACATAATATTGTCAGTGTTAGATGCTACCCCGCCAACTGTGCCTGTAGTTACCGATGGCGGAGCTTACACTGTAATTACAACCCAACTTTGTGCCGCCTGGAGCTCAAGTGATCCCGAATCAGGTATTGTTGAGTACCAGTACGCTATTGGCACCACTGTCGGAGGAAATAATATTGTAAATTGGACATCAACTGGCGCAACCGCCTCAGTTACCAAGACCGGATTAAATTTGACCAGTGGTATAACTTATTACTTCAGTGTCAAGGCCAATAATGGCGCCAGATTATGGAGCGCGGCAGGCAACTCAGACGGGATAAAGGTTGACACCACCCTTCCGGCTCTTCCGGTTGTCACCGATGACGGAGCTACTACTACACTGTAAAATTAGTTCTTAGCAGTTTGTCATGCCCGAATGTTTTAATCGGGCATCCAGACACGCCCATTTCTGGATTCCCGCTAAAAGATTGCGGGAATGACAATTAGTGGAAACTAATTTTACAGTGTACTACCATATATAGAACTCAACTTCACGCTACCTGGAGCTCAAGCGACCCTGAGTCAGGAATAGCGGAATATCAATATGGAATCGGCACCTCAAAAGGCGCCGCGGACACTGTAACATGGACAAATACATCAGCTACATCAGTTACCAGAACAGGACTGTCTCTGCAGTATGGCAAGACTTACTACTTCACAGTTCACGCAAAAAACGGCGTGGGATTATGGAACGGACCCGGCTATTCAGACGGAATCACCCTGCAGAAATTTTACAGCGCCGACAACACCAGCGAATATATTTATCAGAACAGCACCAAAGGCGAATTTAAATTCGACGGCATAGACGATTATATTGACCTGCCCGACGGCTTCGCCAATTTTACAGGAGGTCTTACCTTCGGGGTATGGGCATATCCTACAGACAGCAACAAAAACTGGGCAAGATTCATAGAATTAGCAAATGGCAGCAACAATAACAACATTTTATTCGCGCGAAACGGCACCTCAAATGACCTGACTTTTGAAGTTTATAATGGAACTGAAACCGGCGGCAGAGTTACAGCCGCAGGAGCCATAGAACTAAACAAATGGCAGTATTTTGCAGCCACAATGGATAATGCCGGAAATGTCAAGATTTACAAAAACGGCGTTTTGCTGACAACCACCGAAACAAAAACCGCAGTCCCGCAGAATGTAACCAGAGTAAACAACTACATTGGAAAAAGCAACTGGATACAAGACGGTTATTATCAAGGCAATATCGCTGAAGTTCAAATCTATAACCGCGAGTTATGCGCCGCAGAGATTAATTCCAATAAAACCGGCAACATCTCAATAAACTGCCTCGTGCTGGAACATAACTACAGAAGCAACACAGCCGAGGACATCTCTCTAAACGGCAACAACGGGACTATATACGGCGGGGTAACCTTCAATGTCATTAGCACGACGACGGAAACCGGAACTTACGACCCTGCCAACAGGATATGGGTGAAGAAGTAAGCAGGTTATGTGGATTATAAGAATGGAGGAAAATAGCGGCATAATTTTAGCGACTTTGTAGCTAATAGTACGCCGTAACATTAATTCATGGCAGCCCATAGAGACAGCAAGCGCTTATTCTTCGAGCGAACTCTCCGTAGGCCTGCCTGCCGGTAGGCAGGGAGTGAGTCGAGAAGTTCTGCTTTAGTCCCTGTCTGCCCTCGGCTTCGCTCGCCTCGATTTGCCATCGGCGAAGCGGGCTGAGAGGCGAGCCGACAGGCAGGCATATCCATAGTTCTCGACTCGTCCCGACGATACGTCGGGACTCGCTCGAACGGTATAAAATTAATATTACAATGCAGTAGTTTGTTAATATGGTGCGAGTATCTGTAGAAAGCAATAATTTAGCTCAATAAAAACAAGATTCTTCCTTGACAAACGCCTGTATTGTGGTACAATTATTTTGCAAAAACAAAGAAGTTTATTTGACGATGGCGTCTTCTTGAAATGGCTCGAGGAGACGTTTTTTAGTTTTAAAAGGATTTAAGGACGCCGAAGTCCTCTTAAGAAATTAAGGGGACTTTTTATTTATATAGGGTTCAAGTAAGATGAAAAAAGAATTTAATAGCGTAAGATACACGCATTTGCCCGATAAGCAAGGGCTTTACGATCCGCGTTTTGAGCATGACAGTTGCGGCGTGGGGTTCGTATGCCATATTAAAGGCGAAAGATCCTATGATATAGTTGCTAAAGGCATAACGGCCCTTGAGCATCTAATGCATCGCGGCGCCACAGGAGCGGATCCAAAAACCGGTGACGGGGCAGGACTATTGATTCAATTGCCGCACGAGTTTCTAAGAAAAGAATGCTCAAAGATAAATATTTTACTTCCCGCGGAAGGCGAATACGCAGCGGGATTAGTTTTCTTGCCAACTGATGAGAAAGAACGAAAATTCTGCGAAGACAGTTTTAAACGCGTCATAAACAAAGAGCGCTTGGCGTTTCTTGGATGGCGCGAGGTGCCTGTTGATAATTCAAGAATTGGCGTGACCGCCAGAGAGGCGGAGCCTGTTCTGAAGCAGGTTTTTATAGGCAAGTCCGGGGCGGATATGCCCGACGAGCTGGATCTCGAGAGAAAGCTTTATGTAGTCAGAAAAAAGACCGAGAATTTAATCCGTTCCTCGCAAATATCGCAGAAAAAATATTTTTATATCACGAATTTATCTTCGCGCACCTTAAGCTATAAAGGGCTGTTGATGTCGACGCAAATAAAAGAATTTTTTCTCGATCTCAAAGATGAGACGATAAAAAGCTCTTTTGCTTTGATGCACGCGCGTTACAGCACAAATACTTTTCCGACTTGGGACCTCTCGCAGCCGTTTCGTTTTCTGGCGCATAACGGCGAGATAAATACCTTGCGCGGCAATATAAACTGGATGCGGGCGCGGCAAGGTTTATTCGAGTCCGGCTTATTCGGCAAAGGCATCAAAAAATTGTTTCCTGTAATTGTTCCCGGAGGAAGCGATTCCGCGGCTATAGATAATGTCCTTGAGCTGCTTGTCTTAAGCGGGCGTTCATTGCCGCATGCTATGATGATGCTTATTCCGGAAGCCTGGCAGGATAATAATCAAATAGATGAGGAGAGGAAGCGTTTTTATGAGTATCAAACCTGTTTAATGGAGCCGTGGGACGGGCCGGCGGCAGTGGCTTTTACGGATGGAAGGTTTATAGGGGCCGCTTTAGACAGAAATGGATTAAGACCTGCCCGATATGTGATAACGAAAGAAAATTTGGTTGTTATGGCGTCTGAGGCCGGAGTGCTGGACATACAACCTGAAGATGTAATCGTTAACGGTCGCCTTCAACCCGGAAAGATGTTTTTAATAGACACCAAAGAAGGGCGGATTATCGAAGATAAGGAATTAAAAGACAATATCTCGAAATCAAAGCCGTATAAAAAATGGTTAAAAGAAAACTTAGTTGAATTTGATAAGCTTCCATTTCCCAGATCTGCATCGCTAAAGAAGGAAAAAGATATTATCGCGGCGCAAAGAGCTTTCGGGTATTCGAAGGAAGATTTGAATAAGCTTATAAAACCAATGGCCGAGGAAGGCAAGGAGCCTACCGGCTCTATGGGCGACGATACGCCTTTGGCTGTTTTATCTATGAGGCCAAGGATGCTCTATGATTATTTTAAGCAGTTATTCGCGCAGGTTACCAATCCCCCGATAGATCCGATTCGCGAGGAGCTGGTTATGACGCTTGATACTTATCTTGGACGCGAGTCGAATCTTTTGGATGAGACGCCTTTGCATTGCCGCCGATTAAAATTAAGATGCCCGATCTTGACGAATGAAGAAATAGAGAGATTGCGCCGCCTAAAAAATAAATCTTTTAAGAGCAAGACGATATCAACGCTTTTCGAAGTGAATGAAGGATATAAAGGTTTTAAGCAGGCCTTGAGCAGGGTTTGCAAAGAAGCCTCAAGCGCTATTAAGGACGGTTGCGCTTTAATTGTATTGAGCGATAGAGGCGTAAATAAACGGCGCGCGGCTTTGCCGGCTCTTTTGGCGGGGGTTTCAGTTCATCATCACCTTATTCGCAGCGCTATGCGCGCGCAGGCAAGTATTATCATAGAGAGCGGCGAGCCGCGGGAAATCGCGCATTTTGCCCTCCTTTTCGGATACGGAGTCGATTGTATAAATCCGTATCTGGCTTATGAATCAATAGAGAGACTAATCGAAGATAAAGAACTGGCTCTAAATTTTAAGAGTGCTCAAGGCAATTACATAGAAGCCTTAAAGCATGGGATATTAAAGGTTTTATCCAAGATGGGAATATCGACTTTGCAGAGCTATCGCGGCGCGCAGATATTCGAGGCTTTGGGGTTAAGCGAGGAAGTAATAGACAAGTGTTTTACGGGGACTGTTTCTCGCATCGGCGGGATTGGACTCGATATGATAGCCCAAGAGATTATAAAAAGACATAAAGAGATCTTTTCCGAACGACTATCGGATAAACCTCAGTTGCCCAGCGGCGGGCTGTATCAGTGGCGCAGAGACGGAGAGTTCCATCTCTGGAATCCGGAGAGCATCGCGGCTTTGCAGGATGCCGTCCGAAAGAACGATAAAAGCGTGTATGATAAATTTGCCTCATTAATAAATAATCAAGAGAATAATCCGTGCACATTGCGCGGTTTGTTGAAGTTCTCGAATTTAAGGCCGATTCCAATAGAGGAAATCGAGCCGGCCTCGGAGATAGTCAAGAGATTCGTTACTGGCGCGATGAGTTTCGGCTCGATAAGCAAAGAGGCGCACGAAGCGATAGCGACAGCCATGAACCGTCTGCGCGGAAAGTCAAATTCCGGCGAAGGCGGCGAGGATCCAGCCCGCTTTATTCCTTTGCCGAACGGCGACAGCCTGCGTTCGGCCGTAAAACAGGTTGCTTCCGGAAGGTTCGGAGTTACGAGCAATTATCTGACCAACGCCGATGAGTTGCAGATTAAGATCGCTCAAGGGGCAAAGCCCGGAGAAGGCGGGCAGCTTCCAGGTCATAAAGTAAGCGTTACTATCGCCAAGACCCGCTATTCCACCCCGGGTGTTACTTTAATATCTCCGCCACCTCATCATGATATTTATTCGATAGAAGACTTGGCGCAATTGATATTTGACTTGAAGAACGCCAATCCGCGCGCCCGCATAAGCGTAAAGTTAGTTTCAGAGATTGGGGTGGGGACGATAGCGGCGGGTGTTGCAAAGGGCCATGCCGATATGATACTCATCTCGGGAGGAGACGGAGGAACAGGCGCCTCTCCGTTAAGCTCCATAAAACATGCCGGCCTGCCGTGGGAACTTGGTTTGTCGGAGACTCATCAGACGCTGGTATTGAATGATTTAAGGAGCCGAGTTCGCTTGCAGGCGGATGGACAGATGCGCACAGGGCGCGATATTGTTATCGCCGCGCTTCTTGGCGCCGAGGAATATGGTTTTGCCACGGCGGCCTTGATTGTTTTGGGCTGCGTTATGTTAAGGCATTGCAACCTTAACAATTGTTCCGTCGGAGTTGCCACACAGGACGAAATTTTAAGGAAGAGATTTACGGGCCGTCCCGAATATTTGCAGAATTATTTTTATTTTGTCGCTGAAGAAGCCCGTTTAATAATGGCCCGACTCGGCGTTAGAAGAATAGACGATCTTATCGGACGCACGGAATACCTCGAGGCAAACCGCGATATATTGAATCCGAAAGCTAAAAGTGTTGATTTTTCAAGGATACTCTTTAAACCGGAGGTTTCCGGTTGCGTGGGCGTTCGTCATAGTATAAAGCAGGATCACTGCATAGATAAAGCGCTGGATCTTAAATTAATAGATCTTTCCAGAGAGGTTTTGGAGAATGGTAAGCCGGTAAACCCCATTAGAGAACCGCATTCCCTAATTCCATTTGGAGGTAAATCTCTCTCTAACGGGGTAAAGATAGAATTACCCATCAAGAATACAGACAGGACTACGGGGGCTATGTTAAGCGGCGAGATATCCCGACGCTATGGAGAAGAAGGCCTTCCGGCCGATACCATTCATTGTAAATTTATCGGAACCGCCGGGCAGAGTTTCGGGGCATTTTTGACCAAGGGTGTTACTCTTGAGATCGAAGGTGAAGCCAATGATTATGTGGGTAAGGGCCTTTCGGGAGGGAAAATAATAATTTATCCGAATAAGAAAGCGCTGTTCAAGCCCGAAGAAAATATTATTATAGGCAACACGACTTTTTACGGGGCTACTTCAGGAGAGGTCTATATACGCGGGATTGCCGGAGAGAGATTTTGCATCCGCAATTCAGGGATATTCGCGGTTGTCGAGGGCCTCGGAGATCATGGGTGCGAGTATATGACCGGCGGCCGTGTCGTGATTCTGGGAAAGACAGGGCGCAATTTCGCGGCGGGTATGTCGGGCGGGATAGCCTATGTTTACGATGAAGACAAGCGTTTCAAATCGCGTTGTAATATGAGTATGGTGGAGTTTGATAAAATAGACGAAGAAGATAAAAGAATAATTTATTCTCTTCTCTTGAATCACCACAGGAATACCCGCAGCGATAAGGCAAAACGGATTATGGATAATTTATCCGGTGAATTGAATAATTTTGTGAAGATTATGCCGCTTGAGTACAAGAGAGTTTTGGAAGGCGGCATTATCGATAAAAAGCTGCAACTGACTGAGGTGAGTGATGGGTGATGTAAACCCCGTTAGAGAGTTACATTCCCTAATTCCGTTCGGAGATAAATCCCTCTCTAACGGGGTAAAAGGATTTTTGAAGATAAAGCGCGAGATTGCGCCCTATAGGGCAGTCTGTGAACGGGTTAAGGATTACAAAGAAGTCTCGCTCTTGCGTTCGCTGGAGAAATCCGGAGAACAAGGCGCTCGCTGTATGGATTGCGGAGTTCCGTTCTGTCACTGGGCCTGCCCGATAGGAAATTATATTCCCGAGTGGAATGACCGGCTATTCAGAGGACAATTAAAGAAGGCTTTAGAAGCCCTTCACACCACCAATAATTTTCCAGAGATCACCGGAAGGCTATGCCCGGCCTTGTGCGAATTTTCCTGTGTGCTGGGCATCAATGACGATCCTGTTACGACCCGGGAAAATGAACTGGCGATAATAGAGCATTCCTTCAAGAAAGGATTTGTGAAACCGAATCCGCCGAAGAAACGCACCGGTAAAAATATTGCCGTTATAGGTTCCGGACCCGCCGGATTAGCCTGCGCCGATCAGTTAAATAAAGCCGGTCATCAGGTTGTTGTCTTTGAAAGAGACGACAAGATAGGCGGGATTCTTCGTTACGGGATTCCCGATTTTAAACTCGAAAAAAAGATAATTGACAGGCGGCTAGATATCCTGCGCGAAGAGGGAATTAAATTCAGGACCTCGGTTAATGTGGGGGCAGATTATAAGATATCGAAGCTTAAGAAAGAATTTGATGCTATTTGCCTTACCGGCGGATGCAGAGCTCCAAGGGATTTGAAGATAGAAGGCCGTGATTTAAAAGGAATACACCTTGCTATGGATTATTTGATTCAGTCAAATAGGAGAGTGTCCGGCGAAAAAATCCCTTCGGATAATCTTATAGATGCCAAAGGAAAGCGTGTTATAGTCATAGGCGGCGGAGACACAGGGGCAGATTGCGTAGGAACCGCGCACAGGCAAGGGGCTTCCTGCGTGGTTCAGATAGAGCTTTTGCCGCAGCCTCCGGAATGCCGCACCTGCGATTTTCCTTGGCCGAGGTATCCGATGATTCTTAAAACCTCCAGCAGTCATCAGGAAGGCGGCGAACGTCTATGGGCCGTTCTGACTAAGAAGTTCATCGGCGATAACGGCCGGGTTAAGAAACTCTCCTGTGTTAAAGTCGAGTTTCCGGGTAAAGATGATAAAGGTTGCCTGATAATGGAAGAAATACCTAATTCCGCTTTTGAGATAGATGCCGATATGGTGATTCTTGCTCTGGGTTTTACGCATCCCGAGAAAGCGGGCTTGATAGAGGCTTTAAGGGTAGAACTTGACCCTCGAGGCAATATAAAGACTGATACTAACTATCTTACTTCAGTAAAGGGTGTATTTGCCGCCGGAGACATAAGAAGAGGCCAGTCTCTTATCGTTTGGGCCATATCCGAAGGCCGCCGCGCCGCGCATTCCGTAGATAAATACCTGATGGGTAAGACCCGCCTTCCTGCGATGTGAAGTCTATTATGTAATATAGTTGTGGAATAATTTGAATCGTAGGGGCGGGGTCCTCCCGCCCGAATGAAAATATAAATAATAAAATAATTGGGCGCGGAAACCGCGCCCCTACACTGGGACAAATCATCGCGTATTTTAAATATCAATCTTGAAGACCTCTGCGCAACCCCCTGAAAATATGGTAAAATATCCATAAAATCAGGAGGATAAATATGTCATTCTTAACGTTCGAAGCCGCAAGCCGTCTGGGAAAAGAAAATAAGCTGATGAAATTAGCCAACGTCATAGACTG
>JAZDOX010000024.1:0-29236 GCA_043798215.1 Candidatus Omnitrophota bacterium
TGCATTGTAAAGTTAGTTCTTGGCAGTTTGTCATGCCCGAATGTTTTAATCGGGCATCCAGACACGCCCATTTCTGGATTCCCGCTAAAAGATTGCGGGAATGACAATTAGTGAAAACTAATTTTACAATGCAATAGTATACGTTATTTTTATAGCGAACGAATTGATTTGTCAAAAATCCCGCTATTTTACCGGTTCTAAAGTAGATTTATGAGAGCCGGTGAAGAAAATGCCATGAATGCAACTTTCTGTTAGCCGTCCACCGTGAACTGTTAACTAACAGCGCCCGTAGCTCAATCGGATAGAGTAGTGGGCTTCGAACCCAAAGGTTGGGCGTTCGATTCGCCCCGGGCGCGCCAATTTAGCAAATAGCGCGCAACGAATGGCAAACGAAATGAGAATGCCCCAAAAGGATTTTATGGCAAAATTGATATGAGAGCCGGCAGATAAATGAGGTTTACCCAAAACAGATAGAATCTAAGTTTTTAATAATACTTTGTATTGACCAAAATTAGATATTATGATAAAATTATTTTCTAATTTTGGGCCGCTAGCTCAATCGGTAGAGCAGCAGACTCTTAATCTGTTGGTTGAAGGTTCGATTCCTTCGCGGCTCACCAGAAAAGACAGTTAACGGCAGACGGTTAATAGAGTACCTTTTGTTGACCATAAACCGTGAACTATTAACTGTATTTCTGCGCGGGTGGCGGAACTGGCATACGCGCTAGCCTTAGGAGCTAGTGGGGAAACCCTTGGAGGTTCAAATCCTCTTCCGCGCACCAGTTTTTAATATTAGTGGTAGATTTTCCGCCAAAGGCGGATGCGCCTCTGGCGCAGAAGGGAGCTCGCGCCGACCATGTGGGAGGAAAAGCAAGCGCCACGATAGTGGCGCGCAGCGACAGCGAGCGGGTGGCCGACCTTAGCCGACGATAGGAGGCGAAGGCGCCAAATCCTCTTTCGCGCACCATTCTGCTTCGCCAAGCTGCTTTCGCGCTTGGCTTCGCAGGAATAGGCTCTGCGAAGCTCAATCAGTTATAAGATATTAAAGAGCGAAGCAGGCCAGTTAGTTAAGAGTTGACAGAAAAAGGGCAGAAATTTCTGTTAGCTGTCCACTGTAAACTGTTAACTAAACAATGCGGGTGTAGCTCAGTTGGTAGAGCGCTACCTTGCCAAGGTAGTTGTCGTGGGTTCGATCCCCATCACCCGCTCCATAAATTCGCCTGATATTTTAAGTTGAGCGAATTTAGGTATTTCACTTTGTAGGAATTTGTATTAAGTCAATTAACGTTAAGGAGGAACAGAATGAAGATAATGGATTTTTTGAATCCTGACGCCGTAACCGCCAATATACAGGCGAAGGATAAGGAAGGCGCCATTAAAGAGCTTGTTGAGCTTTTATATAAGAGCGGAGCCATAAAGGACAAAGAAAAGCTGATTAAAATTTTGTTGAATCGTGAGGCTCTTGGCTCTACGGGCATAGGGCAGGGTGTCGGAATTCCTCATGGCAAAAGCGAAGGGGTCAAGGAGCTTGTTGCCGCTTTTGGACTTTCGCAAAAAGGGCTTAACTTCGATTCTTTAGATGGGGAGCCGGTGCATATTTTTTTCCTTTTAGTCGCGCCTCAGGACTCGGCCGGTCCTCATTTAAAAGCTTTAGCCAGAATTTCCCGCTTATTAAAAGATAGAGTTTTTCGCGAGTCTCTAAAACAATGCAAAGACGAGAAAAGTATTTTGAGTTCCATAGAAGAAGAAGATAATAAGCGTCATTAATTCCATAGTATATTATAATATAAATTTTATACTGTTCGAGCGAGGCCGTTGGCCGAGTCGAGAACTACAGTAGCAGAACTTCTCGACTCATCCTGAAAATTCGGGATTCGCTCGAAGAATAAGCGTTTGCTGTCTTCAGGGGCTACCATAAATTAATGTTACAATGTACCGGTCGCGTTTAAGTAAAGGATAATTTAATGCGTTGGCTTAAATGGTTGTATCCCGGAATGAAGGTCAAGAGGTGGATATTCCTTTTTTCATTTGGAATTTTACTGGTAATGATCTCGGCGGGATTTTTATGGTATGGCTCCTCGGAAAAAAATACGGATCTTATTATTACAGGGAGCTTGTTGTTTTTTTGCGGTGTGACATTATTGATAGTTGGGATAAGAAAGATGGTAAAATCTTTCGTGACTGTTTTTATTCCTCGCCGCGAAAAAGATCTGGTGGATATTATCTTCAGGCAGCGCCAGTTGTCAAAAGGCCCGAAGATTGTGGTTTTGGGCGGAGGCACCGGTTTGTCGGTATTGCTTCACGGTTTGAAGGATGCGACGTCTAATATTACCGCCATAGTGACCGTTGCCGATGATGGCGGAAGTTCCGGCAGGTTAAGGAACGAGTTGAACGTTTTACCTCCGGGCGATATAAGAAATTGCCTTGTGGCGTTAGCCGATGCCGAGCCTCTTATGAGAGATTTATTCCAATTTCGTTTTACCGAAGGGGACGGGCTGAAAGGCCACAATTTTGGAAATCTTTTTATAACTGCTCTTTCAAAAGTAACCGGTGATTTCGAGAAAGCCATAAAAGAATCAAGCAGGGTTTTGGCCATAAGAGGACAAGTTGTGCCGTCAACACTGGAGAAGGTCGTTCTTTCCGCTAAGCGGGCCGACGGGACTCAAACAATGGGTGAGAGCGCGATTTCGAAGTCATCGAGTCCAATCAAAAAATTATATTTAAGTCCTGCCGGTTGCAAGCCTACTTCCGAGGCGGTTCAGGCCCTTAGAGAGGCGGATATTATACTTATCGGACCCGGCAGTCTCTATACCAGCATATTGCCAAATTTGCTTGTGACAGGCATAGTCAATGAAATATCAAGATCGCGCGCCATCAAGATTTATGTATGTAACGTTATGACCCAGCATGGCGAGACTGATGGGTATAGCGCTTCCGATCACGTTGACACGATCCTTAAATACTCGCAGCGCGGATTTATAGATTATGTTTTGATGAATACCGCGAAGATTCCCGAGGGACTTCTTTTAAGATACAAAGAAGAGGATTCGTATCCGGTTGAGCCGGATGCTAAAAAGATTCGCGATATGGGAATCGGAGTGGCTGAAGGCGATTTTGTGGAGATTGGAGATTACGTTAGGCATGATGCCGACAAGATTACTAAAGTGGTGATAAGTTTGCTTGAGAGCGGAAAAGCTGCTGCGTAAAGGAGTTTTAAGATGAATTCGAAGAATGGCATAAATTTAATGATGGCGGTTCATTCGCATCAACCTGATGGAAATTTTGAATGGGTTTTTGCCGAAGCGTTTGAGAAATCGTATCTGCCATTTTTGAAGATGCTTTATAGGTATCCCGGCATAAGGGCATCGTTGCATTATTCAGGGTGTCTCTTGGATTGGATTTCAGAGAAGCGTCCGGAGTTTATTGAGATGTTGAAAGATGTGGCAAAGAGGGGGCAGGTTGAGATGTTGTCCGGCGGTTATTACGAGCCCATACTTTCCTTGATACCGGAAAGGGATATACTGGGTCAGATAAAACTTATGAACGAAAAGATCGAGAAGTTTACGGGTTGCGTTCCTAAGGGAATTTGGCTTACGGAAAGAGTTTGGGAGCCGACTTTAATTCGTCCTTTGGAAAAAGCCGGAATCAAATACGCCATCGTAGACGACTGGCATTTTACTTATGTTGGTCGCAATCCCGACGAACTTTCTGGTTATTATGTTACCGAAGATGAAGGAAGGAAACTTTTTATCTTTCCCGGTTCCGAGAAGCTTAGGTATATGATGCCGTTTAAGCTCCCCCATGAGGCAATAAATTATATGCGCGAACAAAGAGACAGAGGTGTTAATTCCAAGATATTCGCAGATGACGGAGAAAAATTCGGAATTTGGCCGGGCACGCACAAATGGGTTTATGAAGAGAAATGGCTTGAGAATTTCCTGAATTCGCTTAATGCCGAATCAGGATGGCTAAAGACAACGACTTTCTCAGATTATATAAGGGATAATGGACCGACTGACAGGATATATTTAACCTGCGCCAGCTACAGAGAGATGATGGAATGGAGCGGGGGCTATTTCAAGAATTTTCTTGTTAAATATCCCGAATCGAATGCTATGCAGAAGAAGATGCTTTACGTAAGCGAACGTGTCGCGAAGGCCAAATCCAAGAAGGCCGAGCAATATTTATATAAAGGCCAGTGTAACTGCGCGTATTGGCACGGGGTATTCGGGGGTTTATACCTGAACCATTTGAGGGCGGCGGTATACTCGAACCTGATTCAGTCCGAGAAGATTATGGACGGTTTAGAGCATAAGGGCTCGGATTGGGTTGATGTCGAGACGGTAGACATAGACTGCGATTCTCACAATGAAGTTTTGATCTCTACGTCTAAGCTTAATTTGAATTTCGCTCCGCATGAAGGCGGTTCGCTGTTTGAGATTGATTTCAAGCCTTTTTCTCTTAATTTGGCCAATACGCTTGCTCGGAGAAAAGAGCCATATCATCAAAAAGCTTTGGAGAAAGCTAAAATCAAAGCTGGCGAAGCCAAAGCCTCGGAGGGGATAGCCTCTATTCATAATATTAGTAATGATAAAGACGCTGATTTAGTCAGCGATTTGAAATATGACTGGTACAGGAAGGCTTGCCTCTTGGATCATTTTTTCGATGGAGAAACAACCGTAAAGGATTACACGTCTTCATCTTTCAGGGAAGCGGGCGATTTTTTAAGAAGCGGCTACGATTTTAGTCTTAAAAAGCCGGCTAAGACCAACGATGTGATTTTGCGGCTTGCCAGAGACGGGAATTGCCTTGACAAGTTTGGCGAGAACCATAAGATCAGAATAGTTAAGACAATATATGTTAAGGCTATTGGTTCAGCTTTTGAGATGGAATATGAAATCTCTAATTTGGGTTCTATGGATTTCAACTCTTTATTTGGGGCGGAGTTTAATTATTCTTTAAAGGATCCGCATTTAAATCGCGCGGGCGAAGCGCAAGGTTTAAGGAATATAAGCGTTAACGATCAGTGGTATGGCCTTTTTGTGGACTTCGAGTTTTCAAAACCCGCGTCAATGTGGTATTTCCCCGTAGAGACAGTTTCCGATTCGGAATCAGGTCTAGAGAGGACATATCAGGAACTTTCTTTATTGTTTAATTGGAATCTTAGGTTAGCGCCAAATGAGAGTTGGAAAGTAAATGTCCTAAAAAATATCAGGATTAAGAAATGACGATGGAAAAAAAGATAACAATCAAGAATAAAACAGGGCTTCACGCCCGCCCTGCGGCAATCTTTGTTCAGGTTGCGAATAAATATGGTTCCGAGGTTATTGTTAGGAAAGGTAATTTGGAAGTGAACGGCACATCGATTATGGGAGTATTAATGCTGGCAGCGGGCAAAGGAAGTCAGGTTATCTTAAAAGTAAAAGGGGAAGACGCCGAGTTGGCGATGTTGGAACTTGAGATGGTTCTTTCCGGGGAGATAGACTCCGCGGATAAGGAGAAAAAATAAATGTTTCTGAAAGGCATAGCGGCTTCTCCAGGCGTGGCTATCGGAAAAGTTTTCATATTAGACAGTGAGATTTTTTCTGTCTTTAAAAGGATGATATCCGAGTCCGACATCCCCAAAGAGATATCTCGATTTGAGGACGCGCTTATAAAGACAAGAGAAGAAATTTTGAGGATTCAGGAAAATATATCCGGACAGTTGGGAGTCAAGCACGCCGAGATATTTAACGCCCATCTTCTGGTTCTTGAGGATCGCACGCTTATAGAGGAGGTTATTACCAGGTTAAAGACTGAATTATCGTGTGTTGAATATATCTTTGACAGAGTGTTAAAGAAGTATATCGATGTTTTTTTAAAGATAGAAGATGAGTATCTTAAAGAGCGCGTGGCGGATATTCGCGATGTTGGCAAGAGAGTCTTAAGGCAGCTTTTGGGAAAAAAGAAAGAGACCTTAGCTAATTTAACCGAAGAGGTTATTGTTATAGCGCCAGATTTGTCTCCTTCGGATACCGCCTCATTGCACAAAAAAAATGTTATCGCTTTTGCCACGGATATCGGCGGCAAGACATCTCATACCGCTATTATGGCTAAAGCGCTTGAAATCCCGGCGACGGTAGGTTTAAAGGACATAACCAGGAATGTGAAGAACGGAGACATAGTGATAGTCGATGGCTCCGAAGGCCTGGTTATAGTAAATCCGGATGAAGATACCATTGCTAGGTATAGGCAGGAGAAGATTAGTATACAAGAACGCGACTTGTTTTTGTTTAAGTTGCGGGATTTACCATGCGTTACCACCGATGGCCGAAAGATAGAACTTTCGGCGAACATAGAGATACCTGATGAGATTCCTTCGATTAGGGCCCATGGCGCTTCAGGGATAGGCCTTTATAGGACCGAATTTTTATATTTAAACCGCGCCGATTTTCCGGGTGAAGAAGAACAGTACGCGGCGTATAGGAACGTGGCTGAACAGACAGCTCCTGATCAGGTTATAATAAGAACTCTCGATTTGGGCGGTGATAAATTTTTATCGCAGATGACCGTTCCGAAGGAGATGAATCCTTTTTTGGGCTGGCGGGCTATCAGATTTTGTTTAGCTCAGCCCGATATATTTAAAATTCAACTTAGGGCGATTTTAAGGGCTTCGGCGCATGGCAAGTTAAAAATTATGTATCCTATGATATCGGGCATAGAAGAGCTTCGCGCCGCCAACAAGATTCTAAGTGAGGTTAAGGAGGAGCTTAGAGAAAAACGCGTCTCTTTTGACGAAGGAATGCAAATAGGAGCCATGATAGAGGTTCCTTCCGCCGCTTTAACTGCGGATATATTAGCCAGAGAAGTCGATTTTTTCTCGATAGGAACCAATGATTTGATTCAATATTCGCTGGCGGTCGATAGAGTTAATGAAAAAATCGCTTACCTTTACGAGCCGTTACATCCGGCTGTTTTAAGATTGATAAAAAATGTGATATATACCGGCCACAAGGCCAATATTTGGGTTGGAATGTGCGGAGAGATGGCTGGAGAACCCGCTTTCGCGCTTTTACTTTTGGGTCTTGGACTGGATGAGTTTTCTACCAGCCCCGTAAACGTTCCGCGCGTAAAACAAGTTATAAGGTCGGTTGAATTCAAGACGGCCCAGAGAGTATCCGAAGAAGCTTTGAGTTTATTGACCGGCGGAGAGGTTGAGGAATTCGCGAAAGAAAAACTCAAAGAATTGGTTCCTAATATGGCGTAATATCCTGCCCGTTATTTAGTAAGCAAAAAAATCTTGAAAAATTTCTTATTATATTATAGGAGGAAAGAACATGAAAGTGTTAGATGACGCAAAGAGCGTAAAAAAGATAGATAAGTCAAATATGGTCGATTTACTTACTGGTTTTCCCGATCAGTGCAAAAATGCTTTTGAGATAGGCAGGGCCTTTTCAGCGCCTCAATCATACAATGGATTTGAAAACATAGTATTTTCTGGATTAGGAGGTTCTGCGATAGGGGCGGATTTATTGCGTTCATATTTGAGCGATGAGATTAAGATTCCCGTGCTTGTAAATAGGGATTACACGATTCCTTATTTTGTCGGAAGCGAGACTCTTTTTATAGCTTGCAGCTATTCCGGCGATACCGAAGAGACGCTTGCTTCTTATGAAGAAGCAAAGAAGAGAGAGGCCAAGATAATAGTTATATCTTCAGGAGGAAAGCTCGAGGCTGCTGCGAAGGAAGACGATGTGCCATTTATCTCAATACCCAAAGGTTATCCTCCAAGAACGGCTCTTGGATTTGCCTTTTTCCCGTGGCTGGCGGTATTAGCGAAGATGGGTCTTATTGGCGATAAGAAAGCCGACGTTTCGGAAGCCGTTTCTGTTATGGAGAATCTTAGGGATTATAATTTGAATATTAGCATTGAGGCCGCGCGCAATCCCGCTAAAAGACTTGCCTTAAACCTGAAAGGCAAATATATAATAATCTATGCCGCTAACAGGTTCCTTGATTCGGTTATAGTCAGATTGCGCGGGCAGTTTGAAGAGAATTCTAAGACCTTGGCCTCAACGCATGTTTTTCCGGAGATGAACCATAACGAGACGGTGGGATGGGAAAATCCGAAGAAGCTTCTTAAGGATTTTGTCGTTGTGATTCTTAGGGATGAAAGCGAACATCCGAGAGTAACCAGAAGAATAGACATAACCAAGTCTATCATAAAGAAGAAAACGAAGATAATAGAAGTGCCATCGAAAGGCGCGAGCCTTCTTTCGAGAATTTTTTATCTGATATATACAGGTGATTTCACCAGCTACTATCTTGCCATCTTGAACAAAAGGGACCCCACGCCTGTGGAGATGGTGGGGTATTTAAAGAAGGAGTTAAGCAAGTTTTAATGAATGAGGAGTTTACCCATTTTTCCCAGCGTGTCATTGCGAGGAGGGCGAAGCCCGACGAAGCAATCTAAAATGTGAGATTGCTTCGCTCGTTTCACTCGCTCGCAATGACAAACTACATAACTCTTTAAAAATAATGACATTAAACAAAAATAACCTAAAATTTTGGGTAAACTACTGCATTGTAAAGTTAGTTCTTGGCAGTTTGTCATGCCCGAATGTTTTAATCGGGCATCCAGGCACGCCCATTTCTGGATTCCCGCTAAAAGATTGCGGGAATGACAATTAGTGAAAACTAATTTTACAATGCACTACTCTCAATGAATAAGGAATTTCTAACGGGATGAAAGCTCTAATTTTAGCGGCGGGATACGCCACGAGGTTATATCCTTTAACTAAAGACAAGCCTAAGCCTCTTTTGCCGGTTGGCGGCAAGACGATGCTGGATCGCTTGATTCAAAAATTAGAACAAACTGCTGAAATAGAAGAAGTTTTTGTCGTAACAAACGAGAAATTTTATGGCTTGTTCAAAGATTGGAACGCGGCGCTTAAGACCGGAATGAAAGTTATTCTTGACAGCGACGGCAGTTTTTCGAATGAAGACAGGCTCGGCGCTTTGGGCGATATACGGCTTGTAATTGAGAGGCGAAAAATTTGCGATGATCTTATAGTTTTAGCCGGAGATAATATATTTGACTGGGGTTTGCGGGAATTCTCAAGTTATTTAAAGGATGATCCCGGTTCGTTTGCTATGGGAGCTTACGATATAAAGGATAAAGAGAAGACATCAAGGTATGGGGTCATCGAGGTAGATGATGAGGGGCGCATAAAAAACTTTTTGGAAAAACCGCCGGTATCTCCGACTTCACTGATTGCCACCGGCATATATTATTTCCCAAAAGATAAGCTTAATCTGTTAAGCGATTACCTAAAGATAGGAAACGAGAAAGACGCGCCTGGACATTTTATTCAATGGCTGTATAAAAAATACGGCGTGAGGTGCCATATCTTTGAGGGTATCTGGTTTGATATAGGCGACATCAAGTCTTATCATAAAGCTGATCTGGCATTTAGCGGCGGGAAGTAAGCTTGTTTTTCTATGCCGATTTCTGAAGAAATATTGTAAAGGTTGTTTTTCGTATATCGCATATCGTACTTACTGAAGTTTCGATATTTAATGGATACGCCTCTAGCGTCGGGTAAACTGTATCCATTATTTCGTGAAACTTCAGTAGTACATCGTATACGAAGGACGAACGACGAATGACGAAATACGATATAAAAAGGAGAGAAAAGAATGCAGAAACAGAATTATTTATTTACGTCCGAGTCCGTAACTGAGGGGCATCCTGATAAAGTTTGCGATCAGATTTCGGATGGGGTTCTGGATGAGATAATGAAGCTGGACCCGACAGGGAGAGTGGCTTGCGAGACATACATTACAATGGGCCTCATCATAATCGGAGGGGAGATAACCACCGAAGGATATATTCACATTCACAGATTGTGCCGCGACATCTTAAGAGAGATAGGATATACCCATCCAAAATACGGTTTTGACTACGAAACTTGCGCCATACTTAACGCCATACATTCACAATCACCCGATATAGCGCAGGGAGTGGATAGGGGAGGTGCGGGAGATCAGGGGATGATGTTTGGTTACGCCTGTAAAGAAACCGAAGAATTGATGCCTCTTCCGATTATGCTCGCGCACAAATTATCCATGCGCCTATCGGAGGTAAGAAAGAAGAACGTATTAAAATATCTTGGACCCGACGGAAAGTCACAGGTTACAGTCGAGTATGTCGGCGGAAAACCCAAAAGGGTAACGAATGTCGTAATCGCTTGCCAGCATACTGACGAAGCGGTTGACGCGCGCAATCAGTTCTCAAAGAAGGCCAGAGCAGAGGTCATCGAAGCGGTCGTTAAGCCCGTCGTAAAGGAGTATCTAACCAAAGAGACAAAATTTTACGTGAATGAAACGGGGACATTTTTAATCGGAGGGCCCCAGTCGGATACGGGGATGACGGGAAGAAAGATTATTGTTGATACCTATGGCGGCACAGTGCCGCATGGCGGCGGCGCCTTCTCGGGGAAGGATCCGAGCAAGGTGGACCGTTCGGCGGCGTATATGATGAGGTATGTCGCCAAGAATGTGGTTGCGGCGGGTTTGGCCGAGAAATGTCAATTGCAGATTGCTTATGTTATAGGGGTGGCGGAACCTGTTTCGATAATGGTCAATACGTTTGGGACCGGCAAAGTGTCCGATGAGAAGCTTGTCAAAATTATAAGAGATAATTTTGACCTTACGCCATGCGGAATCATAAAAGCGCTTGACCTTAGGCGTCCGATATACAGAAAAACGGCTTCTTACGGGCATTTTGGCAGAATGGAAGAAGGTTTTACATGGGAACAGACCGATAAAGCTAAAATATTATCGAGGCACGCATGAATTATCATATAAAAGACGCTAATTTAAGCAAAAAAGGAAGATTAAGGATTGAGTGGGCCGACGAGAATATGCCGGTTCTGAAGTTAATCCGCGAAAGATTCAACAAGGAAAAGCCGTTGAAGGGCGTTAAGATATCTTGCTGTCTTCATGTCACAACCGAATCGGCGGCTTTGATGTTGACGCTTAAAGCGGGCGGGGCAGATTGCGTTTTATGCGCCTCTAACCCGCTCTCGACGCAGGATGATGTTGCCGCTTCATTGGTTAAGGATTTCAAGATTCCTGTTTTTGCCATAAAAGGAGAGAATAGCCGAGTATATTACAAACACGTTAATGCTGCTCTTGATATCGAGCCTGATATTACTATGGATGACGGCGCCGATTTAGTATCAACGATTCATCGAAAGAGGCAGGATTTAGCAAAAAAAATATTGGCAGGCACTGAAGAGACGACGACCGGAGTAATAAGGTTGAAAAGCCTCGAGAAGAAAGGCCTTTTAATGTTTCCGGTTATAGCCGTAAACGATGCCGACACAAAGCACCTTTTCGATAACAGGTATGGGACAGGCCAGTCAACGCTTGATGGCATAATACGCGCGACTAATAAATTGATGGCAGGCGCGAATTTTGTCGTCTCCGGCTACGGCTGGTGCGGCAAGGGCGTGGCGCAGAGAGCTAAAGGAATGGGCGCTAATGTCATAGTTATTGAGGTCGATCCGTTACGCGCTCTCGAGGCTGTTATGGACGGTTTCAGGGTTATGCCTATAAAAGAGGCCAGCAGGATAGGGGATGTTTTTGTTACGGTGACCGGCGATTGCAACGTTATTAGAGGAGAGCATTTTAAGCTTATGAAAAACGGAGCGATTATTTGCAACTCTGGGCACTTTAACGCCGAATTGGATATTCCCGCTCTCGAGAAGATGAGCGCAAAGAAGAGAAGGGTAAGGGAGTATGTGGACGAATACACTTTGGATAGCGGAAAAGTAATAAATCTTTTGGGCGAAGGAAGGCTTATTAATTTGGCGGCGGCAGAGGGGCATCCCGCCCAAGTTATGGATATGTCATTCGCGAATCAGGCGCTATCCGCGGAATTCGTCAAATTGAACTCAAGTTGCCTGCAAAAGAAAGTTTATTCGGTTCCGAAAGAAATAGACGAGAAGATCGCCGCCCTTAAATTGAGATCTTTGGGCGTTTTAATTGATGTCCTGACGCCGGAACAGAAGGCGTACCTATCATCGTGGGAGTTGGGGACGTGATGAGTTGCGGGTAGATTATTGTAGAGGCGGCCCTTGTGGCCGCCCGAATGTTTAACGTGGTTTCAAAAACAGGAGTTACGAATATGGCTTTTATTTCAACAAAAAAATTATTCGAAAAGGCGTACAAAGAAAGATATGCGGTAGGCGCTTTTAACATCAATGATATGGAGATATTACAGGGTATAACCGAGGCCGTGGCTGAGGAGAAGGCGCCCGTAATATTGCAGGTTTCAGCCGGCGCGCGCAAATACGCTCAGCACGCTTATCTTATGCATTTAGTTCAAGCCGCGATGGAAGTAACCAAAATAGATTGTGTTTTACATCTTGATCACGGCGAGGATTTCGAGGTATGCAAGGCTTGCATAGACGGAGGGTTTAGTTCTGTTATGATAGACGGCTCAAAGTATACATTTGAAGAGAATATCGTTCTTACTAAGAAAGTCGTGGATTACGCGCATCCGAAGGATGTGCCGGTTGAGGCGGAATTAGGCAAGCTAGCGGGAGTCGAAGATAATGTATCAGTTGCCGACAAAGACGCGATTTATACGGATCCAGCGCAGGCCGAAGAATTTGTAAAACGCACAGGCTGCGATTCTTTGGCTGTAGCGATCGGAACAAGCCACGGCGCGTATAAATTTAAAGGCGAGCCAAAGCTGGATTTTGAGAGGTTGGAAAAGATAAACAAACTATTGCCGGGGTTTCCTTTGGTTCTTCATGGCGCTTCAAGCGCTCCAGAAGATTTGGTGAAGCTGTGCAATGATTACGGCGGAAAGATTCCCGGCGCAAGGGGTGTTCCAGAGGAGATGATCTCCAGGGCTACGAAGATGGGAGTATGCAAGGTAAATATTGACACAGATCTTAGATTGGCTATGACCGGCGCCATAAGGAAAGTTTTTGGCGAAAACCCAAGTGAATTCGATCCACGCAAGTATTTAGGACCCGCCAGAGAAGCCATAAAGCAGGTTGTCAAGAGAAAGATTAAGTTTTTGGGTTGCGGCGGAAAAGCCTAAATTTCCAATTTTCTTATCAAATATACGCCAAGGGCGGCGAATAGAACATTAGCTGCCCAAGCAGAGACTAAAGGCGGAAAGAAACCGCCTTTCCCGAGCGCAAGAAAGATAGCGTTTGCCCCATAATAAATTATTGCTATCGCTAGCGATAAACCCATACTGGTTAAAGCGCCTGCTCTCGATCTTTTTAGCGCGAAAGGCGCTCCGATAAGAGTTATAATTATGCTTGTGAATGGAAGAGAAAGCTTGGAATTGAGATCTACAAGCAGTTTTTTGGCCGTTGATTTATTTTCCAGTGAAAGCAGGTGTATGTAATCCCGAAGTTGCGAGTAATTCATAAGCTCAGGCTGAGTCTGGCTTTTTAAGAGACTTTCCGGAGTTTCGGCAAATTGCAGGATTTTTGGAGTCCTGAATATCGCGGGTTTTCCTATTACAGCGCCGTTTTTATCGAACCTGAAGACGTCACAGTTAAAAAATCTCCATTTATTTTCGAACCATTGCATTTTTTCGGCCGTTACCTTTCTTTTTAAGACCTGGTCATTATCATGTTCTAGCATAACGATATCATACAGTGTTTTATCTTGTGTGTCGTATGATCTCGCGTAAAACAGCCTTCCGTTTTTTCCGAAAACGGTTATGTTATCAAGTCTGTTATTTCCTTCCTTTGTGTTTTTTTCGAACCAAAGTTCTTTTACAGTGTTGGCGGTAACGGACATTTCCGGAACAAGCCTGTCGTTTACGAGATATACCGAAAAACTTATCAGTGTGGCAAGCAGCAGGATAGGAGATATTATGCGTAGATGGTTTATCCCGCTTGCCCTCAAGGCTACTATTTCGTTATGACGGTTTAGATTTCCGAGAAGAAAAACTGTTGCCAGAAGCACGGCAAAAGGAGCTGTTTGAACGAATATAAAAGGCATAGAGCTAAAGTAATAAGTCTTTATTGCGCTGAAAGGAACCGCCTGTTTTATCAGAGCGTCCAGATGCGCAAAAAGGTCAATCACGAGGTATAAAAATAAAAACATAAACAGGCAGTATAGAAACGGCCAGATAAATCCTCTCGATATGTATTTATCGATAATCTTCACCCTGTTAGAAATTCCCCCAAGTATAATTTAAGATTGATGACACTGGTATTTAAGTCCAAAGCGATTTTATCTAATATCCATCAGCCGACGGTTAAATTTTCTATCGGGGTTCACGCTTTAGAGATTCCTTTGAATTTCATTGTTCCGCTATCCAAAATATGAGAGCTGGCCCGATGACGCCGAAGACGATATTGGGAAGCCAGATTCCGACAGCGGGATACAAGGCGCCTTTTATGGCAAGGGCCTCTCCCCCCAGTAATAGCAGATAATAGGTAACGATTACAAGCAAACTAAGCCCAAAACCCAGCGCCTTTTCGCTGCGACGCGCCATTAATCCCAAAGGCGCGCCAATAAGAATAAATATAAGAGAAGAGAAGGAGTACGATATCTTTTTTTGAATCTCGATTATAAGAGGTGATGGGTTTACTCCTTCTTGCGCAAGTTTCCTAATCTCCTGATTTAGCTCGGCGATGGACATATCGGATTTTTTCTTTTCGATATTCAGGGCCCTGCCTTCTTTGAGATCAAGCGTCATATAGTATGTCTTAAAGTTTAACTTGAAGAAGTTATTGGGATCTTTCGGGTTAGGCTCGTCGCTTGTGCCATTTGTGAGCTTCAAGCGGATTACGTCTTTTTCGGGTATGTATACAATCTCGCCTTTAGAGGCTATAATAGTGCGCGTGGGATGGCCTTCCTGCGGTTGGTATATTCTTATATTCGAGAGCTTATTTTTTTCAATGCCATATATAAAGACTATGTAGTTTTTGAACGCTTTGATAAAAGTTCCCGCCTCAAGATAAGCGGTGGGATTTTTTATGCCGATTTGAACTATAAGTTTTCGCGATTCAAACCGCAAACGCGGCAGTATCCAATCGTTTAATTCATACGATATAAGGCTTATTATCAAGCCGACCATAATCATAGGCAAGATGAGTTTATACAGGCTTATGCCGCTGGCTTTGATCGCCGCAATCTCATTATCCGCCGAGAGCCTTCCGAAAGCGAGAAGCGAGGCGGTTAAGACCGCCATAGGCACCGTGAATGTAAAAAGCCATGGCAGCATATAAAGAAACAATCTGCCTACCGAGATAAAATCAACGCCTTTATTTATCACAAGGTCTGCCAGTTTTATCAGGTTTCCGGTCAGCATTGCGAAGGTGAATATAACAAAAGAAGAGAAGAAGGGCCCCGCAAGCTCATTTAATATGTATCTTCTTAGTATTTTCATAGCTTATTTATCCCATTAGAGAACAGAGTTCTCTAATGGGATTTATTTTAATCGCTCTTTGCCAGAGCGAAAGCAACTATCTTTCTTGCTCCCGCTTTCTTAAGGGCTTTGGCGCATTCGCTGAAAGTGGCGCCTGTGGTAATCACATCGTCAACAAGAACCACCGTTTTGTCTTTGAATCCGGCGTAGTTTTTTACCGCAAAGACTTCCTTGACGTTCTTGATTCGCTGCTGTCCGGTTAACTCTGTTTGCGGCGCGGTGTATCTAACCCTTTTTAATTTATCCTTAACCACTTTTTTATTTATTATTTTAGAGATCTGCAAGGCGAGAAGTTCCGACTGATTAAACTGTCTTTGGCGCAATCTTACCGGATGCAACGGCACCGGCACTATTAAATCAGCTTCCATAACATCCCTGCTTTTGAGGGCAAAATTAGACATTATTTCTCCGAGGTGCCGCGAGAGCCGTGTTTTTCCTTTATATTTAAACAGGCAGACGCATTTTTTTATTATGTCGTTATAGCCGGTGGAATATACCGCGCGGTCGAAATGAAGGTCTTTTGCTTTTGGAGTAAAATTGCCGCTAACCGCGTTAATTCGCATATTCTCCCCGCATTTTCCACAAATCGAAGACGTCCTTAAATCGTTTATTTTGTGGTCACAGACGGGGCAAATTTGTGGATATATTAGATTTAGCAGCGTGCGAAAGAAATTCTTGATTGAAGTTAAATTCAGCGTCGCCATTCGATATAAAATACCATAGTAACCACGGCATGTCAAGGTTACCGGTTTGGTAAATGCTCGATTTTGCACAAGTTAGTTTTTATTGCCAACCGGTTATGCCTGCCGAGACGAAGGCCTTGCCGCGCGCACACATTGTAATCGGTCAGTGAACGGGGGGTAAATGGTAAAATTTGTGGTAATCTCTGGAGACTTAAGCGCTTATTCTTCGAGCGAATCCGCCTGAGGCGGATGAGTCGAGAAGTTCTATTGTTGTCCCTGTCTGCCCTCGGCTTCGCTCGCCTCGATTTGCCATCGGCGAAGCGGGCCGAGAGGCGAGCCGGCCGGCAGGCATATCCATAGTTCTCGACTCGGCCAATGGCCTCGCTCGAACAGTATAAAAGGTATGGGACAATGCGCTATCGATTTCCCCCGTTCTCTGACGCATTACCACTACATTCTCTTTTTAGTTGTGTATATAGCAAAATCGTGGTAATAATATTCTTATAGGCTTGAGATCGCTTAAGCGTTTAACCCGCCTTCGCGGAATTCCCCACCTGTAAGGACGGGGATGGATAGCGAGAAATTCCGCTCGCCTCGCGGCGAAGCCGTGGGCTTCGGCAAGGTTTTCGCTTAGCCGAAGCGAGGGAAAAGATTCCACGCCTATAAGGGCGTGGAGCTTCAATAAAAACAGGAGGCAGTAAGGCGAAGATGAACGTTGAGGATAAATTATTCGTGAACAAGTTTAAGCCCGCCGTCGAGCCGCACATAAAGGTAAGGGACAAGAGCTTGTGCTTAAAATGCGTGAATAAACAATGTTCCATAGGTTGTCCATCCGATTGTTGGAAAATTGAGGAAGCCGGAACGGCGCATGTGTCGGTAGAGGGCTGTCTTGAATGCGGGACATGCCGGGTAATTTGCGATGAATTCCAGAATGTGGAATGGAATTATCCCCAGGGCGGTTTCGGCGTGCTTTATAGATACGGTTAAAGGAGGCTTTCGATGAAGTCGAGAGACCTTAAGATTCTCGAAGCGGCCATAGAGATAGAAAACGACGGCCGCAATTTTTATTTGAAGAGCGCAGAGTTGGCAAAAAACGCTTTTGCCAAAAAACTGCTAATCTCCCTCGCGGACGAGGAGCTTAAGCATATCGATAGGATAATGGAGATATGCGAAGGGCTTAAAGAAGATAGGGATTGGGTTGATTTCGACAAGAAGATAACTAAGCAGATTAAAGCAAAGTTAAAACTGATTTTTAAGCCGTTATCGTCATCCGAAAGAAAACGACTTAAAATGGACCCTTCGGATTTGCGGGCTTTTAATATGGCGATGAAGAAGGAGAAAGCCAGTTATGATTTTTATGAGAAACAGGAAAGAACAACCAAGATACCAATAGCCAAAAAGTTCTATAATAGATTGAAGATAGAAGAAGAACGTCATTATGAATTACTTGATGAGGCCCGGTTTTATCTTTCGGATACGGCCAGTTGGTTCGTAAAGCAGGAAGGAAGAGTGGTTGAAGGCGGCTGAAGAGATTTAACCCCGCGGGTTGGTCGCCGTGGTTTTTTGTGAAAGCGGATAAAAACAAGAGGAGCGGCATATGGGAATAGAAGAGGCAAGGGTTGCCGCGTTGAAGGTCAATTGGCGCGAGGTGGAGTAAAGATGGCAAGATATCGTTGCACGGTATGCGGCTATATATATGATCCCGCGGCGGGGGATTCGACGCAGGGGATTGTTCCTGGAACTGATTTTGGCGATTTGCCGAATGATTGGGTCTGTCCGGAATGTGGTGTTTCAAAAGATATGTTTGAGAAGATTTGATAGATTGTCTTTATAATCCAGATGAAGATTGCTATAATCGGCAACGGTATCTGCGGAGTTTCCGCCGCTAAAAGCATAACTGAGATTTCTCAAAAAGAAGAGATCTCTATCTTTGCGGATGAGAAGTATCATTATTATCCACGTCCGCTGCTGGATAACCTGCTTTTGGGAAAAATAGGCTTGGATCAGATAGCCGTATATAAAGAAGAGTGGTACAACCGGCGGAATATAAAGGTCTTTTTAGAAGATAGGGTTACTGCCTTTGAGTTGTCTTCGAAGAGATTGAGAGCGGAAAGAACAGGTTGGCATGATTACGATAAATTGCTCATTGCCGGTGGAAGCGCGTCGTTTATTCCCGCGATAAACGGCATAGACAGCGAAGCTGTGTTTACCTATAGGAATATTGCCGATGTCCTAAAGGTAAGAGAATACGTCCGCAGCAAAAAGAAAGCGGTTGTTTTAGGCGGAGGCCTTTTGGGGCTTGAGGTAGCGCGCACGCTTGCGAAGTTAGGCTTGAGCGTAACGGTTATTGAGCGCGCCTCCAGATTGCTGCCAAGGCAGCTTGATAGCGAAGGCGCCGCTATCTTAAAATCCGGAATAGAAAAACAATATAAGATAGAAGTCATGCTTGAGACAACTTGTGAGAGCATTTTATCTGAAGGACCTAGCAAGTGCGCGCTTTCCAGGAAGGCGGGAAAAATAGAGGCGGATTTATTTGTAATCTCATCCGGCATTCGTCCGAATATCGAGTTGGCCAATAATAGCGGCCTTAAGGTAAATAATGGCATACTGGTCGATAAGAATTTACGCGCCGGATATGATTATGTTTTCGCCGCCGGAGATTGCGCGGAATTTAATGGTGTTGTGTATGGTATAATACCAGCCGCCATAGAGCAGGCTCAGGCCGCCGCTTCAAATATTATGGGTAAAGCGCTTGATTACAAGGGCACTATTTTTCAGACTACCTTAAAAGTCGTCGGCTTTGACCTTACTTCAATTGGATTGATAAATCCCGAGGTTGAAGGATATGAGCAGGTAGTAAAAAAAGATTTAGATAAAGGCGCTTATAAAAAGTGTGTTATAAGAGACGGCAAGCTGGTTGGCGCGATAATTTTGGGTCAGAAGGACGGGGTCTCAGAACTTGCCGAAATAATTAAATCCGGCGTTTTGGTATCCACCAACAAAGGCGCTTTAACGGAAAGCGGAGATGTTTTAAGGGAAATTTTTTTACAGAAGGCTTAATAAACAGCGGGTTAAGATATTCAAGAAGGTTTCAAGAGGCGCCGTGGAGATTCGGCAATAGATAAAGGCTTAAGATAGAGGTGAATGTGAATAAATGGAAAGCGGGGTTTATTTAAATTGCGGGAAGCGATTATAGCGTCTTTTTTGGCGAGTATCTCGACAGGGTTAGGCGCCATTCCGATCCTAATACTCAGGAAAGTATCTCATCGCGTTTATGATGTTTTGTTAGGGTTTTCGGCCGGTATTATGATAGCCGCCGCGAGTTTTAATTTGATTATACCGTCTCTGAATAACGGTGGACTGGCTAAATGCGTGGCGGGTTTAATCGCGGGAACATTTTTTCTTTATTTGGTAGAGCTTATGGTTCCCCATCTGCATAAATGGCATCCTTATTTTAAAGAGAAGCCGATGCCTCTTAAGTTAAAGACGGGAATGTTAATGGCTATCGCCATTACGGTGCATAATTTTCCGGAAGGGCTCGCGGTAGGCGTTGGTTATGTATCGGCTAAAAAATTAGGTTTGATATTGGCATTGGCCGTCGCTTTTCAAAATGTGCCGGAAGGTCTGATTGTGGCGGCGCCTTTAAGGCAAGCGGGAGTTTCACGCCTTAAATGTTTTGTTCTGGCGACTTTATCCGGGATCGCCGAACCCATTGCCGCTTTCTTCGGCATAATACTTTTTGGTTTTTCAAAGGCAATTCTTCCTTTTGGACTTGCTTTTGCGGGCGGAGCTATGCTTTATGTAGTTTTTGACGAGATAATCCCTGAGTGCCATAGTCATGGAAATGAGGCCCAAGCGACATTTGCGGCAATAGCGGGTTTTATCGCATTATTGGCATTAAACACTGTTTTTGGCGCCTAAAAATAGGAGGTCAAAAGAAGCCATAATTTACGGAGTGTTAGCGCCCGCCGCTTTGCGGCGAGGTCTCGCCTTTGGCGGAACGTAAATTATAAGCCGAAGGCTGTGGCTGAATTTGACACTTGACCCCGAACCTTCGGGGTCAAGGATTTAATTCGTCCGCCTAAGGCGGACTCATTAAAGGAGGATTAAGATGGAAGAAAAAAAGGATTTAGGAAAAAGTTCAATAGGTATGTCCCCAAATATCGAAGCAGGGTTGTCTTATATACTTGGACTTGTTACGGGGATAATCTTTTATGTTCTAGAAAAAGAGAATAAATTTGTAAGGTTTCATGCTATGCAGTCTATCTTATTTTGCGCCGCATGGGTTGTAATCAATGTTATATTGATGATAGTTCCGATAATAGGATGGATAATATCGGGTTTGGTGAATATTGCCGGAGCGATCTTATGGCTTATAGTTTTACTTAAGGCCTTTAACGGCGAGCAGTTTAAGTTACCTGTCATAGGAGACATAGCGGAGAAAAATTCTTAAATATTTAATGTGGTAGATGTCCAAATTAAATGCTATTTCACGACGGAAAATTAATTTTGAGATTCAATTTCACACTGTCCTGAATTGAACTTTGTTCTGGTTCAGGACAGACTTGCATGGCTGCCTGCCGGTAGGCAGGGATTCCCGCTTCCACCAGAGGCGGATCCGCCTTGGGTGGAAAAAGATTGCGGGAATGACACTGCGATGGCTAATTTGGACAGCAATAATATTAGTACAGGAAAATAATCGTGAGTTTAATTCAATCAGTTGTTCTTGGCATAGTTCAAGGGGTAGGAGAATTTTTGCCAATCAGCAGTTCGGCGCATCTTATATTAACGCCTTGGTTTTTAGGATGGAAACCGCACAGCCTTAGTTTTGACGTGGCGCTTCATTGCGGCACTCTATTGGCTGTTATTGCGTATTTTTGGAACGATTGGCTTGTTATACTTAAAGAAGGCCTGCTAAGTCTTAAGGAAAAGAGAATAAGCGGTTCTCCCGAGCGCAAAATCTTCTGGTTTATCTTGATTGCCAGCATTCCCGCGGCTATAGCGGGTAAATTTTTCGAAGAGACTGCGGAGAAGGTTTTTAGGTCTCCGCTTCTTGTGGCGGCAGCTTTAGGCCTCTTCGCGATAGTTCTTTACTTAAGCGACAGATTCAGCAGAAAGACAAGAACTTTGCAGTCTTTAAGCGTAGCCGATTCTGTCCTGATCGGATTTTCTCAGGCGGCGGCGATTGTGCCCGGTGTTTCGCGTTCGGGCGCCACCATTGCTTGCGGTTTGGTTTTGGGGCTTGACAGGGAGTCATCGGCGAAATTCTCCTTTCTTTTGTCGGCTTCTATTATCTTTGGCGCGGCTGCTTTGAAGATAAAAGATATATTAGGATTAGCGAATGGCGGTGAAGCGGCTTCTCTTTTGGTTGGTTTCGCGGTTTCGGCGATTACGGCTTTTTTGTCTATCCACTATCTGTTAAGGTATCTTAAGAAGCATAGTTTTAACATTTTTGTTATTTACAGGATAATTTTAAGCTTGATTGTATTTTCCGTTTTTTTGTCCCGTTAGAGAATTCTATTCTCTAACGGGATTTATTCAGGATGAAAGGATAATAAATGGATGCGCTAAAGACTAAATCCCTTGAGAATATCGAGCGCAAAATGGAGACATTGGGCGAGGATTCCTTGAGGTACAGGGCGCTCGAGAGCGTAAAAAATTTCAAGACTTCATGGATAGCTCTGGGGCAGGCTTTATACTCTGTTTTTAAGGATAAGCTTTACAGGGACTGGGGATATTTGACGTTTGAGGCATATACATCCAAAGAGATAGGTATAAGAAAAGATACCGCTATGAAGCTTTTAAGGTCGTATTATTTTCTTGAAAAAGAGGAGCCGCAGTATCTCAAGATGGATAAAGAAGAGCCTCAATCTGTCTTTGCGCCGAGTTATGAGTCCGTAAACGCTTTGCGATTAGCTAAAGACAAGAAAGAACTGGGCGAAGAGGATTATGAAAAACTCAAGGAGGATGTTTTCGAGAAGGGCAAAGACGTCCGCGAGGTGAAGAAGGGGTTGACCGCGCTTATAAGACAGAGGGAAGAGTTAAGCCCTCAACAGGCAAGGGAAAAAAGGAAAGTTGCTTCAACAAGAAGACTCTTATCGGTCTTAAAGGCGCTTAAGACCGAGTTAGCGGACGGAAAGCTGTTTTCTCCGGGAATAATAAAGGATGTGGATAATTTAATAAGTAAAGTTGAGATAGAGATAAGTCGAGCGGGAGGGGAAAATGAGAGCGTGTAATACGATAAGAAATCTTGAGGGCCGTAACTGCGCTTATGGGCCGCGCGCAAGAAAAGGTTTTTGTTGCGGTAGTGAGTAAATGGAGAAGTTATAATGGCAAAAGATTTTTTAATAAAATGGCTGGTAAATATAGCGGCATTGGTCATAACGGTAAATATCGCGCCGGGAATACATTCCAATGGCTGGGAGACGACGGTTATAGCCGCCCTTGTTCTCGGATTCGTTAACGCTTTTTTGCGCCCGATCTTAATATTTTTGACTTTGCCTTTAACGGTGTTATCTTTGGGATTTTTTACGCTGTTTCTAAACGGATTTATGTTATACCTTGTCTCGAAGATAGTAAAGAACTTTGTTGTCGCCGATTTTTGGAGCGCTTTTTGGGGAGCTTTGTGTTTTAGCGTCGCCTCGTTTTTTGTGAATGTCTTTATTGTATCGAGGCCGACGGTTAAGGCGTATCGTTTCCATGATCGCTCTTGCCGCAAAAGCGATCATGGAAACGTGATAGACGTTTGCGCCAAGGTGGAAGATAACGATATTACGAGGAGTTAACGCAATGTTAATATATGGAAAAAATTCTGTTTTGGAGAGACTTAAGGCAAATCCCGACAGCATAAAGAAAATTTTCCTGCAGGAAAATTTTGACGATGCAGGGATTTTGGAGATCATAAAATCAAAGAATATCCCTCATCAATGCGCTTCTACGAAGAACCTGCCTATTTTCAAACGGAACGAACGTTTGCAGGGAATCGCCGCGGAAGTATCCGGTTTTAAGTATAATTCTTTCAGGGAGCTTATGGAGAACCGCGAGAGAAATAGTCTCTCCTTTATTTTTCTCGATGGATTGACGGATCCGCAGAACTTAGGGGCCATTATAAGGATTGCGGCTTGTCTGGGCGGTTTCGCGGTTGTGATACCCGAGCATGAGTCCTGCGAAGTAAATGAGACCGTCCTGAATGTCGCCTCCGGCGGCGAAAATTACGTTCAGGTATGCAAAGTAGGAAATTTTACCAATGCCTTGATACAGGCCAAAAAATACGGTTATTGGATAGCGGCAACGGTGGTTGAGAACGGAGAGGATATAAGAAAAACTTCTCTTCCTTTTCCTTTGTGTCTGGTGATTGGCTCAGAGGGCAAGGGTATCCACTACGGAGTAAACAAGCAAGCGGAGTTAAGACTATCGCTGCCTATGAAGGGCGCGGCGCTTTCATTTAACGCGGCTATGGCCTGCGCAATATTCTGCTATGAGATAACGAGGCAGAGACAGGACATTTCGTGATAATTTAACCCGCCTTCGCAGAATTCCCCACCTCTAAGGGTGGGGATGGATAGCGAATGGAAAACTACTCGCCTCTCGGCGAAGACGAGGTTTTCGCCTCAACGAAGCGGAAGAAAAGAATCTACGGGCGTAAGCCCGTGGAGCTTCAATCGGCGCAGCGTTAATTTTTTTTGCCGTGAATGGAGAATATATGAAGGCGATAGTTCATAAATTACCTTCCAGTTTTCTCGATAAGATAAAGAAGATTTATCCCTCCTCATACCCCAAGATATGCGAGAGCTTCCTTCATAAAAAAGAAGAAACCTTTAGGATAAACTATCTCAAGACGGATCTTTTCCGTCTAAGGGAGGATTTGGATAGGGAAGGCATAAATCATAGGGAGCTTCACTGGCCCAAGGGAAGTTTTATCCTGAAATCAGAATCGAAAAGATTAAGGAAGAGCCGTGTTTACACGAAAGGCGATGTATATTCGCAGAATGTATCAAGTATGATGCCGCCTCTCGTCCTAAGTCCTAAAAGCGGAGAACGGATTCTGGATTTGTGCGCCGCTCCGGGAGCAAAGACCACTCAAATCGCTTCTCTTGCGGGAAGGGGTGTTGAGTTGACCGCTATCGAGAGTATGCAAGTAAGATACCAAAAACTTTTAGCTACGCTGAGTATCCAGGGCGCGGATTTTGTAAAGACCCGGCTTTGCGATGGCATAGCGGCAGGCAAGGATTTTCCGGGATATTTCGATAAGGTTTTGCTTGATGCCCCTTGTTCGTGCGAGTCTCTCTTTTATTTACGCGAGCCCAAAAGCTTTGGCTGGTGGAATGAGAAGAAAGTTAAAGAGATGTCGCGCAGACAGAAAGCCCTGATCTCCTCGGCAATACGCGCGCTTAAAGAAGGCGGCGAGCTTGTTTATTCCACTTGCGCCTTTTCGCCGGAGGAGAATGAGGAGGTTGTGGACTGGGCTTTAAATAAATTCGCGAATATCAGTTTGATTCCAATAGAGATTCCAATTACGAATAAGATAAGAGGCCTTACCGAATGGGAAGGCGGGAGATTTTCTCCGGGTTTAAGCTTGACGCGCAGAATTCTGCCTAATGAGTTTATGGAAGGTTTCTTTATAGCTAAATTCAAGAAAAGCGCCGCGGCTTTACCCCGTTAGAGAACGAAGTTCTCTAACGGGGTTTACTAAAGTAGGTAGGTAAAAAACCAAGGGTTAAGTAATCGGTCAGTGAACGAGGGGTAAATGGTAAAATTTGCGGTAGTCCTTGTAGACTTGAACCACTTATTCTTCGAGCAAACTCTCCGCAGGCCTGCCTGCCGGTAGGCAGGGAGTGAGTCGAGAAGTTCTGTTTTAGTCCCTGTCTGCGTGCCACGCACAGGCAGGCATATCCATAGTTCTCGACTCGGCCAATGGCCTCGCTCGAACAGTATAAAATTTGTGGGACAATGCGCTATCAATTCCCCCATTTAGTGACGCATTACAGGGTTAAAAATAATTTTCTTTTCATATGTTCCCAAAGGGTGTAAAATTATAAACTAAGTATGCCAAGGGAGGCATAGCCGCAATGATCGCTAAGGTAATTGTATCAATTATTTTAATAGCCTCGGTTATATTGAGGTTTTGGGCCACTTTTCTTGCTTTAAGGCTCATCAAGCTTACAGGCAAACGAAAAGGCTGGTTCCTGATTGCCATTGCAATCTTTTTTATGGCCATTCGTAGCGCCGTTGCCTTATACCATGTACTCACTTTTCATGTGCGCTACGAATTAGTTCATTCTGCTGATATGGTATCGGAAATACTTGGTTTGATTGTGTCTGTTTTTATGGTTATCGGGATTTCGTGGATAGGCCCATTCTTTTTATCTATAATTCAGTCGGAAGAAACGGTTCGCAAGAGCGGGAAAAAATACCGCGCGCTGCTTGAAAACATACCTGATGTTGCGTGGACGGCGGACAGGGAAAGAAGAACCGTTTTTATAAGCTCGAAAGCAGAGAAGATTCTTGGTTATGCTCCATATGAGATTTGCAAAGAAGGCGGAACCGCTTGGTTTGATAAAATTCATCCAAGTGATTTGGAAAAAACAAGAGAAGCTTATCATAGTTTGTTTGAGAAAGCGAAGAAATTAGATGTTGAGTATAGATTAAGAAGCAAAGACGGAGAATGGGTATGGCTGAACGAAAGGGCCTCGTCCGCGTATGAAATAGACGGCGTTTTCTATACTGATGGCATATTTACCGATATCACGGAAAGAAAAAAATCTGAGAAAGCGCTTGAGAAATTTCGGCGTTTTAACGAGATGATCTTGAACTCTGCGGGCGAGGGAATTTTCGGTTTGGATATTGAAGGCAGGCATTCGTTCGTCAACCCGTCTGCTGCGAAAATGCTTGGTTATGAAATCGAAGAGCTTATAGGTCAACCAAGCCATAGTGTATGGCATCATTCTAAAGCGGATGGCTCCCCTTATCCGGAAGAGGAATGCCCGATGTATTTAGCGTATAAGGACGGCGCTGTTCATCGCGGAAGCGATGAGGTATTCTGGAAGAAGGACGGCACGAGCTTTTCCGTGGAATACGTGAGCACTCCGATAGAAGAAAATGGAAAATTAATCGGAGCCGTAGTTACTTTTACGGATATAGGAGAGCGCAAGGTTTCGGAAGAGAGGCTTAAGCAGTTATGCGAGGAGGTTATTAAGACAAACCGGCGGTTGAAAGAACTGGCATTGAGGGATTCGCATACCGGTCTCTATAATCATCGCTATCTTGAGATTGCGATGGAAGCGGAATATAACCGGGCCAAAAGAGACGGCTGGCCGCTTTCGGTGATGATGATGGACATAGATTATTTTAAGTCTATCAATGATGTGTATGGACACGAATTCGGCGATTTGGTGTTAAGGCAGTTAGCCACGCAGTTAAAAAAGCTTGTGCGCCAGTATAATTCCGTTGTCAGGTACGGCGGAGAGGAGTTTGTTATTATTTCTCCGGAAACAGGAAGAGCCGCCGCGGTAAATTTAGCTGGCAGGATTTTAGATGCCCTTAATGTCTATAATTTTGGCAATAAAGAGCATACGGTGAAGTTGAAGTTGAGCATTGCGGTTGCCACATATCCAGACGATGATATAGTTAAAGGAATTGGGCTGGTCGGTATTGCCGATGCAATATTGAACAAGGTTAAGGAGTCCGGCGGAAATAGAGTTTATTCATCGGAAGACACCCCAATCGTAAAGCGCCCTTTATTAATAAAAAACGGCAGCGTGAAACTTTTAAATGAGAAAATGGATAAGCTGACGAAAAGAGCCAATCAAAGCCTTGTTGAAGCTATTATGGCTTTTGCCAAGACGATAGAGTTGAAAGACCATTATACCGGAGCTCACGTTGAAAAAACTGTAAGATACGCGACCGAGACCGCCAAAATTATGAAATTGCTCAAATATGATATAGAGTTAATAAGTCAGGCGGCTATGCTTCATGATCTGGGAAAAATAGGCATCAGCGAAAATATCTTACTTAAGAAGGGAAAGCTTTCGGAGGAAGAATTCGAGCAGATAAAGAAACATCCACAGATAGCCGCGGATATATTAAGACCCGTACAATTTTTTCACCCCATCATTCCTTTGATTCTTTGCCATCACGAGAGATGGGACGGGACCGGCTATCCTAACGGGTTAAAGGGCGAGCAGATTCCGGTTGGGGCGCGCATAATAGCCGTTGCTGACGCGTATCAGGCTTTAATATCGGATCGCCCTTATCGAAAGGGTCATAGCAAAGAAGATGCTCGCAAAATAATAGAAGATGATTCCGGAAGTCATTTTTGTCCCGCTGTGGTGGCCGCTTTCTTGAAAGTTTTGGAAAAAGAAGAGAGCGAAAAGACGGAAAATAATCCTTAACCCGCTTTTTATCTTGAAAAGGAGCCAAGATGCAAGTAAAAGACGTAATGACTAAGAAATTGATTACCGTAGGGCCGGGAATGGACATTCATAAGCTCGCCGAGGTTTTTATGAAGGAGAATATAAGCGGCGCGCCGGTGATTGACAGGGAAGGACGGTTTTTGGGGATTGTGCTGGAAGAAGGGCTTATATTCCAGGATAAAAAAGTTCATCTTCCGACTTTCATTAATCTTTCCATAGGCATCTTGACGTTAGGAGCGCATAGATTCGAGGAAGAGATAAAGAGAATAGCAGGCAGCAAGGTTTCGGATATAATGGAAAAAAATGTTATTACTATTTCACAGGAAACCGAGGTCGTGGATTTAGCGACGATGATGATAGAGAAGGGAGTCCATTATTATCCGGTCTTGGAAAACGGGGCTTTGGTCGGTGTCGTGACGAAGAAAGACGTGGTTCGCGCTATCGCCAAAGGTTTATTGTAATAATAGTGTATTTTTAAGGCGCGAAAAAGCGATGAATTTATAGCCAAAGACAATTCAATCTTGCGGGAAATTTTACATCCAGCGAAGTCGGATTTAAAGATTGGCTACAGCCTCGCTCACGCGAGAGTCAAGCCAGGGGAAAGCACTAAGCCGCATAGACTGAAATCCTCCGAAGTTTACCCCGTTAGAGAAAGTTGCCGACTAAAGTCGGTGGTTGTTATCTTATAAAGCTGACGGTGGTTTAAAGCCGCTATCAGCGTATACCGTTAGAGAACCTCATTCTCTAACGGGGTAAACTATATATTGGAGGGAAAAGCCTCAAGGCGCATAGACGAGGAATTTCTTGAGGCCGGGCCGGGATGCGCCATCATTTATATCCCGCCCAAAGCGACGCAATATATCGAGAATAAGGGCAGCCGCGATTTAAAATTCTTATGCGTAGTCGATCCCGCCTGGCGCAAAGAAAACGAAGAGACGTGAAGTTGGCGGATATATTCAAGGAGAGAAGTTAGATGAAAAGTATGCACTTGACCAGAGAGGGATATAATAAACTTGTGGAGGAGTTGGAATTTCTTAAGAGGACGCGCAGGAGAGAATTATCGAAAGCAATAGGAGAAGCCAGGGCTCACGGCGATATTTCAGAGAATGCTGAATATGACGCCGCCAAAGAAGCGCAGGCTTTAAATGAGATGAAGATCTCCGAGCTTGAGGAGAAGTTGACCCGCGCGCAGGTTTTTGAAGAGGAAGATATTCCAAAAGACAAGGCGCTTATTGGAGCTACTGTTAAACTCAAGGATTTGAATTCAGGAGAAGAACTGCAATACACGCTGGTGTCCGAGGTGGAGGTCGATTGTGCCAACGGAAAAATTTCAATTTCTTCTCCGGTAGGGCGGGGTTTGTTGGGGCATAAGGAAGACGAGACAGTGGAAATTAAGATTCCCGCAGGAATCTTAAGATATAAGATATTAAAGATATCAAGGTAGTATGTTGTAACATTAATTCATAGTAGTCCATGGAGACAGCAAGCGCTTATTCTTCGAGCGAATCCGCCTGAGGCGGATGAGTCGAGAAGTTCTGCCGTTGTCTCTGTCTGCCCTCGGCTTCGCTGAGAGGCAAGCCGACACCTGTCTGCGTGCCTGCCTGAGCGCGAACGCTCGCAGTCAGGCGGAACGCACAGGCAGAGGCAGGCCTGTCTGCCCTCGGCTTCGCCGAGAGGCGAGCCGACAG
>JAZDOX010000025.1:0-2830 GCA_043798215.1 Candidatus Omnitrophota bacterium
GCGGGCCGAGAGGCGAGCCGACAGGCAGGCATATCCATAGTTCTCGACTCGGCCAATGGCCTCGCTCGAACAGTATAAAATTTATCTGACAGTCTACTACTACATTGTAAAATTAGTTTCCACCAGTTGTCATTCCCGCAATCTTTTAGCGGGAATCCAGAAATGGGCGTGTCTGGATGCCCGATTAAAGCATCCGGGCATGACAAACTGTCAAGAATTAACTTTACAATGCAGTAGTATAGCTTTTTGGCGCCGAACTTATCCCAATCCCTTAAAAGCTTAACGCAATCATCCGCTAAAAAACCTGGGATTATCTCGATTTTGCTTTTACCTAAAGCCTTCAGCCTTTTATTAGAAATACTTAATTCGTTAAAACCGGTCTTCTTAGCGTCTTTAATGGAGGCGCCGTAAATTATAACATCTATCCTGGCCCAGTGTATGGCGCTAAAACACATAGGACAGGGTTCAGCGGTCGAATAGACCGCGCAACCGGAAAGGTCAAAGCTCTTGATCTTTTTGGAAGCAAGCCTTATAGCGTTAATTTCGGCGTGGGAAGTCGCATCATTCTTCAAAACCGTATTTCTGCTTACGGCAAGAACTCTGCCGCCTTTGACAATGCAGGCGCCGAATGGGCCGCCAGCCACCGTATCGAAATTCTTTCTGGCTTCGGCAATGGCCAATCTCATAAACTTTTCATTTGGCATAATTTTTTAACAACGGCTTCCGGCTACTTCAGGGAAATCTCTACCAGTTTCGCCTTGACCTCCAGTATGCCGTTTATTTTTTCGGCAAGCTTCTTTACCCTCGCCTTCTCCCCCACGAGCTCAAGAATAATAAGGCCGGTATTCGAGCAATGGGTGAGGACACCGTCATGAATCCCAAGCCGCGTCTTTATTATGCAGCCAAATTCCGTAAGCGCCTTCTGAACGCTTACGGCCGATTTACTTCTGTTGGCAACCAGTATAATCAAAAGAGTCTTACCCATCGCGAACACCTCCTTTTTTAGGCTGTCCTATTCTTCTCTATCTCGTCTCTTTGAATCTTAAACAAGTAGCTATCGGCCTCTTCGACACTCTCAAACACTTTCATATTGGGCAAGGCCTTGACAACCTCCAATACTTTCTTTACCTGCGGTTGAATATCGGTCATCACAAAAGTTCCGCCATTTTTCTCTACTGCGCGCTGTGTCTTGAATATTATATTAAGCCCCATGCTGCTTATGTATTCGACTTTCTCCATATCGAATATAATCACCTTGGTCTCAGGAATCAATATTGGAGCAGTCTTCTCATCGAGAATTCTGTAGGTGTCCGAATCTATTGAGCCAATGATAGAAACCAGAAAAACCCCTCCCTGTCTTTTATTTACACTGACATTAAGCGACATGATTTTTCTCCTTTTTTAATCTCCAAAACATGTCCCTACCGCGCGGGCCGAATCAATCAAAGGGCAATCCAATGGGACATTTCTCTTGCCTTTAGCCACATCTTCAAGCGGAACTTTAATAAACGAATTGCTCCTTACCCCCGCCATATTCCCAAATGCCTTTTCCTCGATTATATCCACCGCTTTCGTGCCAAGCTGAGTGGCCAGAACCCTGTCGAATGGCGTAGGAGAACCGCCTCTTTGTAAATGGCCCATAACAACCGCGCGGGTTTCTACTGACGCCGCTTCTTCGATTTGATGGCCTAAAACAAAAGCGATCCCTCCGAGACGAACCGGATCCGTGCTCTCTTTGACAATCCTTTGAATGACAATATCGCCGCCTTTGGGCTTAGCTCCTTCGGAGACCACCACTATGCTAAATTTCTTGCCTTTCCTGTGCCGCTCCTTGACTTTTTCGACTATGGATTTTATCTCATACGGAATCTCGGGTATAAGAATTATATCTCCCCCGCCGGCGACTCCGGAATGCAACGCGATCCAGCCGGCCGTCCGCCCCATAAGCTCAACAACCATAACCCTGTGATGCGATTGAGCTGTGGTATGCAGCCTGTCAATTCCTTCTGTGGCAATCCAAACAGCCGTATCAAAACCAAATGTAATATCCGTTCCGATTATGTCATTATCTATCGTCTTGGGAACCCCGACAACCGGAACACCGTCTTTAAATAGCTTATGGGCCACGCTAAGCGTACCGTCGCCCCCTATGCAAACCAGACTGTCAATCTTGAGTTTTTCGATGTTCCTAATCGCGGTTTTTGATAAATCCTTAAAAACCAGTTTACCTCTTTTCTTCTCCGCGCACCTATAGGGGTTGGCGATATTCGAAGTGCCGAGTATTGTGCCGCCTAACGTCAGTATGCCCGATACATCGCCGTTACCGAGCTTCCTGTGCTTATTGCACATAAGCCCTTCATAACCGTCTAATATGCCTATAACCTCCATTCCGCATTCATCAATCGCCTTCTTCGCTACAGCCCTAATCACCGCATTCAACCCCGGGCAATCGCCGCCGGCTGTTAATATAGCTATTCTTTTTTTTCTCATATTTCCCCTGCTCTTTATAGGTTTTGACGATCTTACGAAAAAACAAAGAGCAACCCTCTTACCGAAGGTTGCTCCAATATTCAATCCAACTCTCCAAAGCCACCGCCGCCCTCCCCTATGGCCGCCCGCATTAACATTACGAAATAAGTCTAATATGAAACTCCACCTTAGTCAATAACAAATTATGTGGAGTTTCCCCAAAATTTCCCACAGGTATGAGCGTTCTCGACTCGAAGGTATTTTTATTCTTCGAGCAACGTCGAGAAGATAAAAATACCTCCTCGCTCGAACAATATCCCCATGCTTTTTCCCCATGGTATTATTTATGCTTTTAGTTCGC
>JAZDOX010000026.1:0-2853 GCA_043798215.1 Candidatus Omnitrophota bacterium
GCCATTACTCTTTAACTTCGGCAGCAAAGGCTCGATTTCCTGCCATTGCTTGTCGGTCAAATATACGGCTCGGCTCATAGGGACACCTCCTATAAGCCATTATATCAAATATCGTTATGAATGCTTATGAAACCGCTTGTATATATTTTTTATTCATCCCGCCCCTCCTGGTTATTTCTTATTTTAATGGGGCGAGCGCTCTTACGCAACCTATATTTTTAAAATTGTTGAGGTACTAGGTTGAACATTCGGGCTAGCTCCGGGTCCTCCGGCTGGTCCGGGAACATTCTCCCAATTAGTTCCTTGTCCGCCTGCTTGACCGGGTGGGTTATTGTCGCGATCCCTTCCCTGAAAAGTCTGCCTTTCGTAATCATTAATCTTCCCGTCTCTATTTACGTCGAGACATTCTATATGTTTCTTCCATGCGCCTTTTTCGGTTTCATCTATCATTCCGTCGTTATTTCGATCCATTCTATTAAAATGAGCTTCCTTCTTATCTTGTTTCATTTCTTGCTTAGTAGAAGGACTTGGTCCCGGGAATTCTTTGAATTCCTCGGGGTCAGATTGACCAGGGTCAGGGTAATCCCGCTAAGATTTCTAATGCAAAATGCAGGATCAATATATTTTATCGCACGGACCTTTACAGGCAGGATCTCCAATTCATCTGTATTTTATAGGTTGGGTGCATCTTGAAATTCCGCTTAACTTTCTCTATATCCTCGCCGACAATACCGTTAACAGAGCAATCGCCGAATCCCTGCCGTTCCAGATAGAAGAGGTATCCGATATCTTCAGGCTGAAGCCCCATTAACCTCGCGCCTAAGCTATCGGCCTTTAGAGGGTCTGTTGAGCTAACGGCAGCCTCAAGATTCACGGCAAAACCGTCAACTGGCCCATTGCCGTCCATACAAGAGAAGGCATCCAACACCACAAGATCCGGCCGCGTTAATTTCGCGAGTTCAACAACGTTGTGATGAATCACTCTTGTGGCCTTAATATAAGCAAGCGATCTTCTGAACATAAGATTAACTAATCCCGGCGCTATTCTCCTAAGGCGGGAGATAACCGATGTTGGGATATACGTGAATATCGTTTTGGCATTAGGCGCGCTGGGCGTGCGAAGGCCATGAAGCAAAGACTTATCCTCCTGCCTTATCAACCCTGCCATATTCTTTATGCCGAAGGTGGCTACGGCGTAATTATGCGTCTTGGGTATCGCCACCGATATTCTATAATCGAAATCGAAGAAGCGTTTGACTATCCTTAATCTCTCGGCGCCGGCTATGGACATAATCCCAAATTCTACGAATTCCGAAAAATCCTCCACGCACTCGAGCCTGACATTCTTATACTTTTTAACCAGATCAAGATAGCCGAATTTCTCGAATACTTCTTTTGTCGTAGTCTTTTCGTAGAACGCGCTGCCGCTGCCTTCCAAAATGGTAAACTCGCCGGCGCTAAGTTCCTTGTAATTCTCCAATAAAAAATCTATCACAGCTTCTACCGTTTTCACGTCCGTATTCGCGAGCGCGTTCTTTGTCGCGGTAAGGTTCGGCTTTATAAGGATCTGTCTCTTGCCGCGTATATTCTCCAAATCCGGCTTTATTAGCTCGAGCGATCTCTTTATGTTATCGTACCTATCGGAACCTTTTACCAAAGAAACATTTTTAAACACTTTGAATGTCTCCATAATGAACTAATAAAAACAAAAAGGCAAGGGGAGGAAATTAATCTACTGGTTTTGCCTCTGGGCATTGCCTGCCCGCTGGTAGTTTCGCCCTTGCCTTATCTCTTGTTTTCTGTGATTAAAATATAGCATATAAATTCGATTTTTCAAGGGGGCCCGCAAAAAAATTTATGCCTGAAAACAGAACTCGTTAGCAACAGGTATCCGCGCGACTATAAGCAACGCGGGCATCTATCCCATTTTCAAAGTTTCTCCCAAAACTCTTCACATTTAACCGGGCTGGCGCGTGAATCCTTGGCGTAAAAGTAAATCGACCTGTCGGAAGAAACCACTCGCAGAGAACGCCTCTGCTTCGGTGGATATTTATCGATATATTTTTTTATGTAGCTGTCCGCGTCGCGGGCAGCTACTATCGTAAGCTTGGCCGAATTTTGATATGGTACACCGAGAAATTCGTTTCTGCTATCAAAGACGAGCACAACCGGATCGCTGTGGGTCTTCTGAAAACGTTGAAGATGCGAGATAAGTATCCGCGCGCCGTCAAGGGCATCGTCATAATCTAATTCGGCGCTTTCGTGCCGGATGAAATTCCAGCCGTCAATAATAATTGGCATAATGTTGTTTGGTTATTTATTTTCTCTCATTTATACTGTCTGTTGCGCGCGATTAAATTATACTTCCCCAGCCACCGCAAGGTCAATGGTTTCTTCGCCTGCTCTAATATTATGGGGCCCCGTGAAATTATTGCGGCGGTATTTTTAAGCGCAAGGTAAAATACTTATTTTGCCGATTCTAATGAACATTAATTTTATACTGTTCGAGCGAGACCATTGGCCAAGTCGAGAACTACAGCAGCAGAACTTCTCGACTCACTCCCTGCCTACCGGCACCTGTCTGCGTGCCTGCCTGAGCGCGAACGCTCGCAGTCAGGCGGAACGCACAGGCAGAGGCAGGCCTGCGGAGAGTTCGCTCGAAGAATAAGCGCTTGCTTGTCTTCAGAAACTGCCATAAATTAATGTTACAGTGCACTACTGCATTGTAAAGTTAGTTCTTGGCAGTTTGTCATGCCCGAATGTTTTAATCGGGCATCCAGACACGCCCATTTCTGGATTCCCGCTAAAAGATTGCGGGAATGACAATTAGTGAAAACTAATTTTACAATGCAC
>JAZDOX010000029.1:0-9931 GCA_043798215.1 Candidatus Omnitrophota bacterium
ATAGCGATATGCCATAATAAAGCCTCCTTTTTTCTACACATTTATTATAGCATATCCGACGATAAACGGTATTTGTTTTAACGGCTTTACTTTAGATTTATTTATGAGAAATATCAATAATTACGACACAGTCTGAATGACACGACGAGGGTTTTTCAACGGTCTCAAATTAAAACTTCAAAGTTCAAAAATTTTGGCGCTTTGAATTCTATGCTGTATTTTCAAATCTAGCCTTCAACACCGCATCTCTTAAGGAGCGCGGCCCAATCCTCATCGACCCTCTTCTGCATCTCCTCTACAATAGAGGCATTTTCAGGACGCAATAAATGACGGAAACGAACCTGCGTCTTGAGATAATCGATAAGCGGTTTCTTTGTTGCCGGTTTATAGCTTAATTTCCAACTAACGCCGTTCTCGACCTCGAACAGCGGCCAGAAACAGGTGTCAACCGCCAGTTTAGCTATCTCAATAGTCTTCTCGGACGGATACCCCCACCCTAACGGGCAGGGTGAAATAACGTTCATAAAAGAAGGCCCGTCAACAGAAAGCGCCTTCTGCGATTTCGTTATCAAATCGTTCCAGTGGCTCGGGCTTGCCTGCGCCGCAAATGGAATTCTGTGCGCTACGACAATGCCCGTCAAGTCCTTCGGGAATTGCTTCTTTCCAACCGATAAAATGCCCACCGGAGCGGTAGTAGTCTGTGTGCCTTTAGGCGTGGCGCCGGAGCGTTGAACGCCTGTGTTCATATAAGCCTCGTTATTGTAGCAGAGGTATAGTATCCTGTGGCCTCGCTCCAGCATCCCGGAAAGCGACTGAAGGCCGATATCATAAGTTCCGCCGTCGCCCCCCAAAGCAACAAACCTTAATTCATCTTTTACTTTTCCGCGCCGCCTCAAAGATCTATAAGCCGCCTCGGTTCCGGAGACTGTCGCGGCGGAATTCTCAAACGCGCAATGGACAAAACTCGACTTCCACGCCGTAAAAGGATGCACCGTTGTGGAGACCTCCAAACATCCGGTAGCTGAACCAATAACAAGCGGAATATCCTGAGCCAAAGTCATCTGACGTATTATTATAGGCGCCCCGCAGCCCGCGCACATCCTGTGGCCGCCGGTTAAAATCTCTTCTTTCTTAGAAAGTTCTTTTAAATTCGCCATTATTCCCTCACTCCCAAATATGTTACCGGATCTTTTATCTTGCCCGTCTTGCTTGTCTCCAAGATCTCGGAATATACTCTATTTATTTCGTCAAAACCCATATCGCGGCCGCCCAATCCGTAAATATAATTCACAACCGGAATATTGGTCTTTTTGTAAAGCGCGGCGCGTATCTCATCGAAAAGAGGCCCGCCGACGGCGTTTAACCCATCCGCACGATCAAGAACCGCCACGGCCTTTAAATGCTTGAGCGAAGAGGCAATCTCCTCCTCGGGAAACGGGCGAAAGACGCGAATCTTCAATATGCCGGCTTTTATCCCTTTGGCACGAAGATCATCAACAACCGCGCGGGCGGTGCCGACAGTCGAGCCAAGCGCCACTATCGCCACTTCCGCATCCTCTAACTTATACCCCTCGGTAAATCCATATTGCCTTCCGCAAATCCTCGAGAATTCCTTAGCCGTATCCAGTATGACCTTTCCCGAAACTCTCATAGCTTCCGCCATCTGGCGGCGGTGCTCAAAATAATAATCTGCTAAATCAAAAGTGCCGAAAGTAACCGGATTCTTTGGATCCAAAAGAGTGTATCTTGGTTTGTAATCTCCCACGAATTTCTTTACCGCGGCGTCATCATAGACCGAGAGGTTCTCAATGGCGTGACTTATTATAAATCCATCATAATTAACCATCACCGGAAGAAGCACCTGCGAATTTTCGGCAATCCTTATCGCCTGAAGAAGATTGTCATAAACTTCCTGCGCGTTCTCCGACCAAATCTGTATCCAGCCTGAGTCGCGTATTCCCATAGCGTCCGAATGGTCGCAATGAATATTAATAGGGCCGGATAAAGCCCTGTTTACCAGCGGCATAACTATCGGCAGTCTGTAAGAGGAGGCGATATAGCAAACCTCCCACATAAGCGCTAACCCCTGCGACGAGGTGGCAGTCATAACGCGCGCTCCGGCGCAGGAGGCCCCCACGCAAGCGGACATAGCCGAATGCTCGGATTCAACCAAAACCATCTCGGTATCGATTTCGCCGTCGGCAACATATTGCGCAAACTTCTCCATAAGAGAAGTCTGCGGCGTGATTGGATAAGCCGCTACAACGTCGGGATTTATCTGTTTCATCGCGTACGCGGCGGCGTCATTACCTGTAAGTGCTAAAGCTTTTTTACTCATCCCGTTAGAAATTCCTCCAAATTCGGTTAAATACTTTAAGATTGAGTGTGTTCATTCCCATAGAAATCAAGACTGATTTGCGTTTTTTAGAATTTCTAACGGGACTCATTTCTCTTCCTTAATCATTTTAACAGCGCTTGCTTTCGACGGACATATAGCGGCGCATATTCCGCAGCCCTTGCAATGCTCAAGATCTATTCCGATAACCTTTCCATCCTTAACGAGAATCGATGAATCCGGGCAATGAATCCAGCACATATTGCACTGAATGCATTTCTCCTTGGACCATACCGGCTTAAATGTGCGCCAAGTCCCTGTGTTATACCTAAGGGCGCTTCCAGCCTCGGGATTTATCCCACCTATTGGAATTTCCTTCCAGCCCGGCAAATTTTTCTTTTCTTTCTTAGTCATCTTATTCCGCCTTTACCCCGTTAGAAATCCAACCTTTATTCGTATTAATCTCAACAAAAATTTTCAAATCATTCTTCCCTGAATTTATAAGCCCCGCTGGTTATTAGGATTTCTAAACGGGGTGAACCTCTTTATGCGCCTGTTCTATCGCCTCAATATTGCCTTTTATAACTTCCGGCGTGAATTTTTTCGCGAAGTCATCTTTGAATGTCTCGATCAGATTCTCCAATTTTATGATCCCTGTCGCTTTTATCATAGCCCCAACCATAGGCATATTCGGTATATTTCGCCCAAGCTTTCCCACGGATATTGAGGTGGCGTCTACCACGAAAACCCTGCCTCCTTCAAGCCCTAATTCTGAGCGGATATCCTTGGGGGAGTGAGTAGTGTTGATGACGATTATGGATTCGGGCTTCATCCCCTCGGTAATATCAACTGCGTCGAGCAGTGTGGGATCCAGGACCACTATGCAATCCGGCGCCGTGATAGAGCAATGGATCGTGATCGGAAAATCGCTGATTCTTGTAAAGCTCCTGACCGGCGCGCCGGTTCTCTCCGCGCCAAATTCAGGAAATGCCTGAATATTCTTGCCTTCCCGCATAGCCGCTTCGGCAAGAAGTTTCGCCGCCGTTACAGCGCCCTGCCCGCCTCTGCCATGCCAAACCACTTCGGTTAAATTCTTCATTTCTTTACAATTTCCTATTCCAGCGCTAAGTTACCCGGCGCTTTATGTTATTTAAGTAATACGACATAAGTGAAATTTGATTTTATCAAATAAAACTGGAGTGTGTCAAGAAACTTCTCGCCTTCCCTCCAAAGCTCTGGCGATAGTGGCTTGATCGGCGTATTCGAGATGGGAGCCCACCGGCAAACCGTAGGCTATGCGACTTATCTTAACCGGTTGATCATCAAGAAGACGGCTTATGTAAAGCGCCGTTGTCTCTCCTTCAGTGTCGGCATCGGTGGCTATTATCAGCTCTTTTACGCTTCCGGATTTAACGCGCTGAGACAGCTCTTTTATCTTTATGTCATCCGGCCCTATTCCTTCCAAGGGCGAGAGCGCTCCAAGCAAAACATGATAAAGCCCCTTATAGGCGCCGGTCCTCTCTATTGCCAGAATATCTTTGGGATCCTCGACCACCAAAATGACGGCCTTGTCACGAATTGGATCCGAGCATATATGACATAAACGGCCCTCGCTTAAATTATAGCAATTCTCGCAAAAACCGATCGTCTCCTTTAATTTTATTATAGACTCGGCCAAAGAAACGGCTCTCTCTTTAGGGGACTTTAATATATGCATAGCCAGCCTCTCGGCGGATTTTTGGCCTATCCCGGGGAGTTTGGTGAGTTCGGAGATGAGCTTCTCCATTGACTTTGTGTATCCGGGCATATAAAACCTTCCTTAGTGGCGGCCTTCCTTATTTAAATTTCCACCAAATATATTAAGGGCGGATTTTATCACTTCGTGGGTATCTTCCTGCTCTTCTTCCTGAAAGGAATCCTGAAGCGCAACTTTATTCTCGAGGGCCTCGACAACCTTAAAAGCGGCTTTAACCTCCCTGCCTAAGATCTCTTTCAACGCGCTCTCTATAATCTGCCTATTGCTATTGGCCTCGACAGACTCCTTATGAAACCTGTTATCCTGGGAAAAAGCTATCGTAAAAACGTCATCCTCCAGCTTTAAGGGCTGTGCGGCGCGCAAGAATATCGCCACAGACATCTTCTTTAAGGCTATGGATTTTATTAAACTGGGCCATATCTCGCAAATCTTCTCAAGAGTAAGCCCCGTTATGGAACTTTGTTCTTTTGCCCCCTTAAAAAAGTTTTCTTTTCTAACAAAATTGAAATCGGCGACTTTCTCTAACGGGGTAAGCCCGCTCGGCCCTTCTTCCATCTCGACCTCAACCATAACCTGACCCTCGCCCCGGAGCATATTCTTCTCTCCGCTTTCATTATCATCCCGGCGCTGAATGCGCGCCGGCGGGATAATAACAGGCTTGGCGTCGGTCTTTGCCTCTGCGCCTATCCTTCCTTCAAGCTCCGAGATTTTTTTCAAGATCAACGGCAGCGATGAAACATCTTCTCTTTGTGTAAGACGTATCGCGGCAAGCTCAAAAGGCACTCTCTGCGACAGGGCCTTCTTTGCCGCTTCCTGCGCGTTCATAAGAATCGTCATGCAATTAAGCAGGTCTTCGGCTGTCAGCAATTCCGCCTGCGAGCGAATTAGGTCTATCGCCTCAGCCGGAAGATCGATCAGTTTCGGCAAGTCCTTCCCAACTTTAGCAACCAGCAAATTCCTGAAATGCCCCACAAGAGAACTCAAGAATTGCGCCATATCCTTGCCGCCGCTTATAATCTCATTCACCAATATTAATACCCCGGGCGTGTCTTTGGCTATGACTTTTTCGGTAAAGGCAAACAATGCGTCCTGTCCCACAATTCCCAAAATCGACGCCGCGCTTTTTAAATCTATCTTCCTGCCGCAAAATGACACAAGCTGATCCAGTATTGATTCCGCGTCGCGCATAGAGCCTTCGGCCGCGCGAGCCGTCAAATAAAGCGCGTCATCATCTATATCCACCTTCTCGCTTACAGCTATCTCTTTAAGTTTTCCAGTAATCTCGCTTGCCGACAAGCGCCTGAACTCAAACCTCTGGCAGCGGGATAAAATCGTCGGCGGAATCTTATTCAAACGCGTGGTGGCAAAGATAAATACCGCGTGGGCGGGAGGCTCTTCCAGTGTCTTTAGCAGAGCGTTGAAAGCCTCCTCGGTAAGCATATGCACTTCGTCTATTATATAGATCTTATACTTTCCACGCGAAGGAGAGAATTTTATATTCTCACGAAGAGCGCGCACCTCGTCTATGCCGCGGCTTGAGGCGCCGTCTATCTCCATAACGTCTAAATTCACGGCGGAGGCTATCTCCTTGCAGGAATCACACGCGCCGCAGGGAGAAGGCGTAGGGGGATTTTTGCAATTTAATGCCATGGCGAATACGCGGGCCGTCGTAGTCTTGCCCACACCTCGCGGCCCGGAAAATATATACGCGTGGGCAACCCGGTTCTGGGTTATCGCGTTGCTTAGGGTGGTAACTACATGATTCTGGCCCAAGACACCGCTAAAATCCTTCGGGCGCCACTTGCGCGCGAAAACGATATACGACATACTAAGAAATTTCCTTACTTATGGTGGTTATAGTCCAAATTGTAAACCAATACGGACAAATAGTCAACCGCTAACTTACGCGCTCTTAAGAAAAAACAGGCAAGAAGCAAAAAATATTTTTTTAAACAGGCGGGCCTCGTATTAAAATTATTCATTGAATCCGGGCAGGGCGGGCCACATTACGGCCGCTTTATTGCTTCAGGCATAAACCTATTTTCCGGAAAATCGCTTAAAAACCAAGCCTCGTTCAGCGTAACTTATACTCGACGACACCGTCAAAAGCTTCCTTGAAATCGTAGATATCCTTAAAATCCTCTATCGAATCTTCTTCCGTCTTGGAGAGAAGCCTGGCCTCTATCATATTAAAGACTATATTCCCAAAATCCTGCGTATTCTGCACTCTCCAATGCTCCAAGACAACGCGGGCCATAGACCCAAACTGCTCTATGGCGTAAAGACGAATGCCCTCGGATAACTCTTTGCCGGTTACGTGCCTGCGCTTACCCGCTTTCTTAACGATAAAATTCAGGGCGTTCATAACAAAAAGGTAGGCTTGTGGATCATAGCTTGGGTCCTTCTCGATTATTTTATCAACCGATTCAAGAAAACTAAACTCGTCTTTCATTTGTCTCCTTTAACAATCAAAAGCGCTATTATCGTCTTTGCGTCTTTTATCCTGCCTTCTTTAACATACCTCAAGGCGTCTGATAAATTAACTATTTTCACTCTTAAATCCTCGTCAAAATCAAGATTTTGTTTCGCCGGTTTCAAACCTGCCGCTTTATAAATATACACGAATTCATCGGTAACCCCCGGCGAAGGATAAAATATGTTTATCTTCTTCAGGCGGCCCGCTGAGTAACCAGTCTCTTCTATTATCTCTCTTTTGGCCGCGGCAAGGGGAGACTCGCCCTTATTCAGAGTGCCGGCGGGTATCTCAAGAAGCTTCTCTCCTACAGCATAACGGAATTGCTCGACTAAAACCACCTTATCTTTCGAGATAAAAGGCACGATTCCCACCGAGCCGCAATGGTGAACGACTTCCCAGCGGGCGGGGTTTCCTTTTATCGTCCCGTCGCTTACAACAAGCCGGACTATCCTGCCATCATAGACAAGCGTCTTCTTTTTTACCTTAAACTTCGCCATAGCTGTTATATTTTACACATTCAGCGGGAAAATTCAAGAAAAAATGAAGTACCTATCTATAAGCGGATGAACGCGGGGAAATTAAACTAATGATAACCTTCTTGGAACCTTTGTCTATCTTATATATCACCCTGTAATCGCCGATGCGGTAACGATATCTTTTTTCTTCACTTTGCAGTAACTTTATATTTGAGCCATAAAAAGGGCTCGATTCCAGCGCCTCAAAGCATTTATTTAACCTGGCGGCTATCTGAAGCGGACAATTTTCATAAAACTTTAATGCCTGAGAAACAAGTATTACCTCAAACTTATCCACGTTTTACCGCTCTCCAGTTGACACCCTTTCCTTTGAGATGCTCCTTTTCGCCTTCGGTTATTGCTTTCAGTTCCTTCGCTGTTAAGGAATCCTCGAAATGCTCAATCATAAGTTCTCTTATAAAAGCGGAAAGGGATTTATATCTCTTTTCACAAAACTTTTTTGCCTGATTATAAAGCGGGGCAGGCATTCTTATAAGCAGTTCTTTATTCATTAACATATATTATCTCACCTCCGAAATAAAGTATATCATAATGATATACAGATATCAAGGGACATCTTTGCTACAATATCTCACATTAAAATCTTGTATTTATTTCAATTCTACAATAGTGCGCCAGTTTCAATCCCTGCCTGCCGGCAGGCACAACAGTCATAATTAAAATACCGTAGGGGCCGACCTCTCAGACTGTGTCGCAATCTCTTTCTTCGACTAAATGCGTCAATATATTGTAGTTGCCCAATTTATTGGGCAGATATATTGTGCTCGATAAATCGAGCAACTACATTACGACACAGTCTCTCTATGTCGGCCCGTTGGAATTGACGGCAGACAGGTTGTAGGGAACGGGCCTGCCCGTTCCGTCAACTGTAGGGCCTGTTTCCCCCGCCTGAGGCGGGCAGGCGGCCTGTTCGCCTGCCCGCCAACGCTTTGGTGGCGGGAAATTGTTAACGCGGCACTGTCGGCAGGCACGCGCCCGCGAGGGGCGCGACCCTATTTCGCACTCTCTGGTTTTAGCATCTGCTATATTCTTTGCCACCTGAAACAAAACCTTTTTAAAAAACGATTTTAACCTGAAACTCGGGCCGGCGATAAAAATCCAAACAAGAATAATGGACGCCTGATGCCTTCCGATTCATACCCATCGGACAAAATAATTTTGCGGCCCATTTTAAATCCTTTAAACTGCCGGCGGCCTTTACCCTTGCCGCCGATTTCAAAAACAAACAACTCTTTATCCCGCAACACGTAATCCGGGATTTTTTCTCCTCTGGTAGATTTCAAGTAACCTATCTCAAACCCTGCAGCCCTGACTGCCTCAACAAAAAAATCCTCCCGTAATCCGCCTATACATTCCTCATACGTACGGAACAAAAGACGGTAGGGCAAGGCCATAACAATCTTCGATTCTTTGAGTACGCCTGTACCATGAGGCATCACGCGATAAAGAATAAAAGCGCACTCAAGTAATGCCGTATACTGCTCTGCTTTATATTTTGTAATGCCCAAATTTCTTGATAACGAGGAATAATTAATTCCATCAATGCCGGATTTACCAATAAAAGACACCATCTTCCTGATTGTATCTAATTCGTTCATGGCTATTTTGGAAGCGCGGGCGATATCCTTATAAATCACTGTCTGCAGTACGTTTTCCAAGAGTGCCCGAGGGGCTGTTTCATTAAGGAGAAACGGCATCAACCCGCCCCTGATATAATCGCTGAATACCTGCCCGATCTCAATGACAGAACGGTCAAAATGACCGCTGACAATATCGTCAATTGTCAAAGGGATAATATGCCTGTCAAATTTGAAAAAAACATATTCCCGTAATGAAAACGGATACAAAGTTTTGAGCGCCACCCTGCGCGAAAGGTCATGCGCCAACTGGTACAAGGCCAGAGCCATTGAGCTGGTAAAAACCACCTTAACATCCAAAAAATCATAAATCTTCTTTAATTCCGCTTCAAAGCCGGAGCGCATATGCACTTCGTCCAGAAGAAACAGCTTTGCTTTTAAAACATTGGCGACCGTTTTTACCGTTTCAAACAAGTCATCAGAAAATGTATCCAGCGAAAGATAAAATGTATTCTGATAGTTCAAGGCGATTTGTTTAAGCAAAATGGTTTTCCCAGCGCCGCGCGGCCCGACAATTCCGGTAAAATGCCGGCCTTGCTCTATTCCGATATCTTCATAAAGAAAACGCCTCTTAGGATACCGTTTTCCGTCTTCGCGGGCAAGCCGATCAAGTTCAATTAACGGACCTAAATCAATCATAGTTCCTTCCTCTTTTATTATATTACAAATTCAAGTACTTTAAGGATATGCGCTAATTCAAGCAATAGCTATAATATCCTATAAATACTATGCCATAAAATATACATCTTGTCAAATTGTTTTACAAAATGTCTATCATTATAGACGATTATCTTACGCATTGAGGATAATTCGGCATTTACCTGCTTTGATTTATTGTAACAGTTCAGCCCTTGGAAGCCTTACGACGAGATGTGTCATTGCGAGCGTTTTTTGCGAAGCAATCTTTTTTAGATTGCTTCGGTCGTCCGCCTGAGGCGGACTCCTCAATGACAAATTACGTCTAATCGCTGAACTGTTACTAAAAATCGCAATTTTTGTGTCTGGCATTAAGGTTACTCCTTTCCTGCTAAGCTTTATGTAACATTATTAGGGACTGTTGCGAAATGCAACAAAAGTGTCATTGCGAGCGACCAAAGGGAGCGTGGCAATCTATTTCTCCGACGACAAGAAAAGATTGCTTCGTCACTTCGTTCCTCGCAAAGACACACAAATGGTATTTCGCAACAGTCC